>JBMYXJ010000743.1:0-1779 GCA_049608285.1 Mycobacterium sp.
GCCCGGTGGGCGCGATCGCCTCCGAGGCTCGGCTTACCGAGCAGCAGTTGCCGTTCGTCGAGTTGAACGCGGCGTTCTATCCGGTGCGGGACGGCAAGCTGCCGCCAACGTCGAAATTAGCGCCGGTGCTCGAAGCGCCGGTGGTGAATCCACGGTCGGCCGGCCCGTTGCGGGTCGCCATCGTCGGCTCGGGTCCCGCGGCCATGTACGCCGCCGACGAACTGCTCACCCAGCGGGGCGTGCGGGTCAACCTCTTCGAAAAGCTGCCGACTCCCTACGGTCTGGTGCGTGCTGGTGTAGCTCCTGACCACCAGAGCACCAAGAGGGTGACGCGGCTCTTCGACAAGATCGCCGCGAAGCGCGGACTTCGGTTCTACTTCAACGTCGAGGTGGGATCGCATCTGACGCACGACGAACTTCTCGAACACCACCACGCCGTGTTGTATGCCGTCGGCGCACCCCATGACCGCCGTCTCGAGGTAGACGGCATGGGCCTGCCGGGCACGTCCACGGCCACCGAATTGGTGGCATGGATCAACGGGCATCCCGACTTTAGAGAGTTGCCCGTCGATCTGAGTGGTGAACGCGTCGTTGTCGTCGGTAACGGGAACGTGGCGCTCGACGTTGCACGGATACTCACCACCGACCCAAAAACACTGCTGAATACTGATATTGCTGACCATGCACTGCGCGCGCTTCAGGAATCGAAGGTGCGGGAGGTCGTGATCGCCGCCCGTCGGGGGCCGGCCGCTTCGGCGTTCACGTTGCCCGAACTGATCGGACTCACCTCGACCCACCAGGTCGTGCTCGACACCGCTGATCGCGATCTCGTCATTGCTGACCTCGCCAACGAAGCCGACCAATGGACGCGCAACAAGCTGGAGATTCTCGCAAAACTGGGCGACGCCGCGATCCCCTCATCAGGGCCGCGGATTCGGCTTGCATACAACTTGACGCCGACGCGGGTGCTCACGGGGACATCGACTACCCAAAGAGCTAGTGGCATCGAGTTCGCGGTGAGTGGGACCGATGAAACTCAGGCGATTTCCGCTGGCCTGGTGTTGACGTCAATCGGGTACCGGGGCAAGCCGATTCGCGGCCTTCCCTTCGACGAGGTCGCTGCGGTGGTTCCAAGTGATGGGGGACGGGTAGTCGATCCGGGCAGTGCCAAACCCGTGCGCGGGGGTTATGTGGCGGGGTGGATCAAGCGTGGTCCAACTGGCTTTATCGGAACCAACAAGTCTTGCGCCGCAGAGACGGTGCACAGCCTGGTGGCCGACTACAACGACGGGCTGTTGATCGATCCCGTGCACAAGATTGCCGCGCTGGATCGATTCGTGCGGGGCCGGCGACCGGAGATGATCGACGCCGCGGGATGGAAAGCGATCGACGGGGCCGAGATCGCGCGCGGTGGTCAGCAGCGGCCTCGCGACAAGTTCACAACCACCGCCGACATGCTCGAAGCCGCTGCGGCCGCGCCCGAACCACCGGCGCATCGCCGCCTGCTGGCCGGTCTGCCTCGCCGCGCCCGGCAGGTGGCGCTTGGGAAACTGCGCTAGCTGTCGCAGTCCGGTTCGCGATCGACTTCGTGGCGGGCCAAAAAATTCGCGCCAGTCAGCACCGCGGGAGCCGCTGAGGGCCGACCGCGGGCTGGTTCTCATGCCAGGTCGAGGAGATCCCAACCCTGGACCGACTCAGGTGCGCGCGGAGCCGGGCCGACATAGATCGCCGACGGCCGCACGAGCTTGCCCAGCCGCTTCTGTTCAAGGATGTGGGCGC
>JBMYXJ010000744.1:0-1777 GCA_049608285.1 Mycobacterium sp.
TCGGCAACTGCGACTTCGAGGACTGCGGCGTCCGCGGCATCGACCTCAACGCCGAGACCAACGTCTCGAACTACATCTACTCTTGCATCGTGCGTGGCGGGTGCAGCACGGCCGGCATCGAGTGCGGCGGCCGCTCCACCAGCCTGGCCAACTGCAGGGTGATCGGCGTCACCGGCGACGGCTACCGAGTGGGCCAGAGCAACTACGGCTCGTCGGTCTTCAACTGCCTGGCGCACGCCGCCGGCGGCAACGGCTTCGCAGTGGGCGCGCACGGCATCTTGATGGTGCACAGCGTCGCCAACCGCTGCACGGGTAACGGCGTGAACATCACCGGCCTCACCGGCGCGTTCACCCTGCTCAACTGCGGCCTCGTGAACAACGAGCTCTCCGCCGGCGCGAACCAGATCGTGGCCAGCGTCGCCAACACGCCGGTGTTCCTGCAGAACCTCGGGGGCTACGCCTCCATCGGTGAGGACAGCGTCCTCCTGCTGGGCTCTCCTGGCGTTGTGCTGACCGATCCTCTGTTCACCGACGAGAACCCGGCCACGGCTCTCGACGTCGACCTGACGCTGCAGGACGCTTCTCCGTGGAAGGGTGCGGGCCTGCAGGTGCAGGACGGCGTCGACGCGCCGGACATCGGCCTGATCTTCCCAACGGGCACGAGCGGCGGCGGCGGCTCGCCGACGTCCACCCGCACCACCGTCGTCATCAACGCGTAAACGTGTGGTTGTTCTCGGGCAAGGCAGGTGGCACAACGACACCGCGCACCGTCGCGCGGCGATGGCCACGTATGTGCAGGAGCTCCCTCAGGGAGCTCTGACCAACACCAGCACGGCCCTCCAGATCCAGGAGACCGGCGAGTGGGTGCAGTGGCGTCCGCTCCAGACCGAGAACGGCGGTCCCGAGCTCTGGCCTGACGGTTCGTTCAGGTCGATCGAGTGCTGGTTCTGGGACGAGCAGCCCGCCGGGTTCACCATCCGGACCCTCGAGACTGGCGACACCGAGGTTCCGCCGACCTTCGCGCTGCACGGCCTGGTCGCGCCGCACGTCGGCAACTTCCTGAACGACCTGAGCACCACGGGCGGCTGGGATTGGCGCTGGGACGTCGACCAGGGGACGCCCCGGAGCGACCCCAGGAACATCCGTCAGCACGGCACCAAGTCGCTCGTGATCGACGGGCCGAACGTGAAGCGCGTCAAGTGGATGGTGCGGAGCGCCGACACCAGGTGGCTGCACTTCTCTTGGATCGACTTCTACCGGAACGTGCCCTACGCGCGGTCCTGGTCCGCCTCGCTGTTCACGAACCCGAGCACAACGGACGTCGTCGACCAGCTGTCCGAGGGCCTGCAGATCGTCGGCAACCGGTGCTGGCCCTACATCGAGCAGGCCGACGCCAAGACGTTCAACCCGAACGCCGGCGACTTCGAGGCGTGGAACCGGAAGACGTTGGACGCCGGTCAGGTCCACAACGGCCAGGCCGTCGGCATGATCGCGCACCTGCTGTTCATGGACCCGACCAGCCTGCCGGCGATCGACTCCCTGGACGGCGACACCGGGCGCAGCATCGGCACCGCCGGCGCAGCGTTCGCGGAGGGCGTGTGCCTGAACATCGGCGAGCACGGAGGGTTCGGACCCTTCGGCGTGGTGCCTGCGATGCCGCAGCACTTCACCACGACCCAGGCCGCGCGCGATGCCGCTGAGACCGACGGTCGCACCTGGCGCAACTGGACGCCGACGCCGGCGACCGACCCGTTCTTCCACCACCCTTTCCAGCTGT
>JBMYXJ010000745.1:0-1776 GCA_049608285.1 Mycobacterium sp.
ACCGTGATCTTGACCTCGTTACCCGTCTGCCCTGCGCGCTCGGCGATGCGGCCGTAGGCGTTGAAGAAGCCGTGCGGAAAGCTGGAACAGGAGACGATGGCAAAGCGCAGGCTCTCCGGTGAGCCGGCCGGCAGGGTGCGCGCCAGCAAGCCATCGGGATCGATCGGCAGATCCACCAGGTCATCGACCGCGGTGGGCTCGAATCCTGCGAGCATGTCGGTTTGAACCTCGATCGCGCGACCCATCAACGCCACTGCCTTCTCTGGGGTGCCGATGCTGATTTGTTGGGCTAGCACAAACGGTCCGTGCGCGGTGTACGCATACAGCGTGGACATGGAGAAGCTGTCGGGGGGCTCGTTGATGACCGCGGTGGTGTCGGGGTATTCAGGGGTCGATAGCGGCACCAAGATAGGCCGAGACGAACCCGCCGCGGAGTCGGCGTAGCGTTCGGTCTGGGCGCCCAGATCAGTGGCCGCAGCAGCGGCGTCTTTGTCGGTGGGGAAACGGAGCAGCGCGCTGACCAAGTAGTTCGACGCGGCACGTTTCTGGGTGGCGGAGGTGACATACCCGGCCAGGAAGTCGTGTCGGGCCAGGGCTTTACCAATCGGCACCATGAACTGCATGTCGAGGCCGAAGGGGTCGGTCAGCGCCAATGCGGGGCTTTTCGTTCCGGTGAATGTCGAGTCGATTTCAAACGGGATGGCGATCACCTCAGCCAGGCGCAGAGCTTCGAGGTGCCGGCCCACCCTCATGGTGTCGGCATCACCGAAGGGCGCGCGCGGTGTCGTGGGGTAACCGCCAGGATCCAGCAGCGCCAGGTTAAGGATATCGAGGTTCGCGTCGGGGTCTCGGGAGGCGCTGCCGCCTACCGGGGTGGCACATCCAACGGTCAACACAGCTACAGCGATGACCGCCAGCGCCGCCCGCAAGGTCGTCGGCGAGGCCATGTCGCTCCCAAATAGAAGTCGAGGTGTCTCTAACAGGGGGCCAAATCTACCTGTGCGCAGCGCGGCAGCGGCTCAGGCCAGTTCGTCAACCAAGGCGCGCAGCGCGGTGGTCGTCATCGGGTCCAGTGGCTGGTCAGCCTCGGCGGCGGCGATGGCAGCGGCAGACACTCCGGCAGCATTTGCGGCTTCTTCGGCGGTAAGGTCCACGCGCCCGCGCGCATGAGTTCGTCGTAGGTTTTGCGGATTTTGCCCAGGCTCATCGCGATGGCCGCGGAGCCGCGGGCGGTGCGCGCGGCCCCTCCTGCGAGGTCTTCCAGCTGGCGCAACTCCTGCAGGACGGTGCTGATGCCGGCGGTGTAGTCCGGGTTCGACGGAGCAGGCAGTTCGGCGATTTGGTTACCGATGGTGTCGAGGGCTAGCTGCATGGCGTTGGCCATGAGTGGGGCGCCCACGCTGTTAGACAGCGATTCGGTGGCCTCCTCGCGCAGCTGGGCCAAAGTGCCTGGCTGCCATTCCAAGGCCTGTTCCAGTTTGGCCAGCGTCTTGCGACGGGGCCAGCGGCGACCCTTTTCTAGAGCGATGAGCGCCCCGGCAGCCACGACGCCGTCACGGGCCATGCTGCGCTGGGTCAGGTCGAGTTCTTGGCGGCGGACCGCGACGGCGGCGCCCACCACGCTTGCCGCGCCGTGAACGTTTTTGGCCTTCGCCATCTTCGCTGCTGCCTTGATCGTCATTGCGATCACTGCGATCGTTTGATTCGGCTTTTGAACCGCGTTTGTCGTCGCGGTCTTTGCGATCACGCTTGTCTTTGCGATCTTTCTTTTCGCCA
>JBMYXJ010000746.1:0-1775 GCA_049608285.1 Mycobacterium sp.
GCAGCGGTGAGGGCGACCGCAGCGACGACACCCACGGCGATGATCCGCATTCCTGATCTCCTGTCGCTGACGTGAGCCTAGTTCCCCGGTTACCCGCGACGAGCGCTCGACCGATTGCGGCAGCACCTAGAAACACCTCAGCCTCATCGCCATAAACGCAGCCATGCAACTCACCTGGCTCCTAGTGGTGTGTCACGCAATCAGTTAACTGCATGTTCGGGACTCATATGTCGGTGAGTGCATCACCAGCAGCCGCGTTGCCGATCATCCCGGGCGAGCGGTGTGTGTGCGTGAATTATTCAGCAGTTCAACGGATTTGGTCACTCAGCTGCCGCGATTGACCGCTGCTGCCGCATTAGTGGCGGCCTTGAGCTCGTCGTATGTGCACGGGCGCGGAAGGAGGGCCTTCAGCAGGGGCCCGAGCCGAATCGTCTTCTGCGTCGGAACTTGCCGGTCGAGCTCGCTCGTGGGCAGCACATCGAACGTCCATTGCGCAACGTCGAGCGGGTCGATCTGTCCGCAGTCCTCACCTTCGAGCAGACAGAAGAGACTCACTCTCACACCCAAATGACCAAACGGGCGTCATCGACACGATCACCCAGGCACAGGGTCACTCGATCACCGACTTCGAGCCCTACCCGGACCCCTCAGGTGCGACGGGGCAGCAGGGCTACTTTGAATCGGGGGTCCAACAGGGGCCAGAAACCCAGCCGTCCTGTGGCGGCGGCCAGTTGGGTGGTGGATTGAAACGCATCACGATGTCCCTCTCGGCCAGCCAGTTGCCGGTCAGCGTAGTTGGGGGCTGCTGCGGGTCGTAAGCGTTCTCTGCTGAGCTAGGTAGACGACTTCGCGTTCCACGTCCAGCCTGGCAGCTCCTCGTCGAGTCCAATCCAGCATGGGTTCACCGCGTTGACCGGGATGTTCGCCGAGACTGGCGACAACTCCACCGACCCGATCCCGATCGCGATCGAAACCCCACGCGGGCTGATGGTCGCCGTCCTGCGCGCGAGCGGGCGTCCGGTGTTCGCGATCAACCCGATGGCCGTGGCCCGCCATCGGGAGCGGTCCTCTGTGGCGCGGTCGAAGTCTGATCATCGAGGCACTTGTGGTGGCTGCAGGGCGCCCCCCCGGTGAGCGCCGCAGGTTGCGGAGACAACAGCTAACAACAACAATGGCCCGCGATACGTTGATCTCCAACGGAAAGGGAGGGCTTGTGGGGTTCCTGGACAAGATCAAGGATCTGGCCGTGAAGAATTCCGACAAGGTGGACACCGCGATCGACAAGGCGGGTGACATCGTGGACTCCAAGACCCAGGGCAAGTATTCCGAAACGGTGGACAAGATTCAGGACGCGGCGAAAAAAGCCGCCAAGGATATCGACAAGGACGAACCGCAGACCTAGCCGGCTTCGCAGTTCCACCGAACCACCCGGCAGATCCGGACGGCTTCATTGCGCGCGGTGGCGCCGAGGACAACGAGATGTCAGAAGCGAACCGCCAAGGGGCTAACCCGCAACGCGGCCCAGACTTGCCCGTCGATACCTAGCAGACGGTCAAGGTTCAGAGCATCCGACGTTTCGCCCCCTGGTATCCGCTCTCAACAGGAAGTGCCTACTGCGAACCGGGCGAGCTGCTTATTCCCGCCGTCGAGGGAACCGTCGCCGCCGGCTCTGCCAGACTGAGCGCAAGCACTGAGTCGACCGGAAGGAAAAAACCCACCGTGAGCAGATCATCGACGGCGATCGACCCGGTAGCGCCGGTGCTGGTGACGGGTGC
>JBMYXJ010000747.1:0-1775 GCA_049608285.1 Mycobacterium sp.
TGGTCCCGCTCGCGCCCCCACGGCAGCGACTGGAACGGACCATGGGTGCCGAAACCCGCACTGTTCACCAGGCCGGCGAGCTGCCTACCCTGCAACCTGTGGAGCAATTCCCCGCGCGCCACGCTGTCGCTGAGGTCAACCGGCGCAATCTCCACAGTTACCTGGTGGTCGCGACGTAACTCGTCGGCGAGATCATCCAGCCGTTCGCGTCGGCGCGCGACCAACGTCAGTGGGTAGCCCCGCTGGGCAAGTCCGCGGGCGATCTCGAGTCCGATACCGGAGGAAGCGCCTGTGACGACGACTGTGGCGTCGGCGCTCGGTGCAGCAAGGCTCATGGGGGCCGATAGTACGAGACTCCCGTATACCCTGGTCGCGATGCTCGAGGTTATCGACAAGGGAGCGGTGAGTGATTCCCACCCGGCCCCATTGCTGTTCGTCCACGGCGCCTGGCACGCCGCCTGGTGTTGGGATGAACACTTCCTGGATTTCTTCGCTGGTCGCGGATATCGGGCCCTTGCGGTCAGCCTGCGCGGGCACGGTGGCAGCCCCACCGAGAAGAAGCTGCGCCACCTGTCCTATGCCGACTTCGCGGAGGACATCACCAGCACCGCCGACGCACTCCCCACGCCCCCGGTGGTTGTGGGCCACTCGCTGGGCGGGGCGCTGGTGCAGCGTTACCTGGAGTCACGGACGGCGCCGGCCGGCGTGCTGCTGGCCTCGATGCCACCACAGGGCAATCTACGATCCGGGCTTCGCTGGATCAGGCGCCACCCGTGGCACTTCGCGAAACTGACGGCGACCGGGAGATCGCTACCGTACGTGAACACCCCGGAGCTGGCGCGAGAGCGGTTCTTCTCTGTGCACACCCCCGATTCTGTGGTGCTGCGCTACGCCGCCCGGCTACAGGAGGAAAGCACGCGCATCGGTCTGGACGGCCTCGTCAAACTGTCTCGCCCCGCGCGAGTGAAGACCCAGCTGCTGGTCCTGGGAGCGCAGGATGACGGTGCGGTCACCCAGGGCGAAGTACGGGCGACCGCACGTGCATACGGCACCAAGGCCGAATTCTTCCCACAGATGGGTCACAATATGATGCTCGAGCCGGGATGGCAGACGGTCGCAGAACGCCTCGACACCTGGCTGCGGGGTCGTGGACTATGACCATTGCGGACCGTGGTTGCGGTATCCAGCTTTGCCGCCCGATATCGGTCCGGCCCAGGCACTGGGGTGGCCCAATTTCTCGCCGATGCCTGTTCTGCTGACTAATGAATAGCCACGGCCCCGCCTGCACCAGCGTCAGCAAAGTTTCGAATCGTGGCGGCAAGCGTAAGGGTCCCGCCCGCCTGATCGGGCTGCACCGCTGCGACTGAAGCGGCACCCGCAACTGTGTTCACCAGGGGTAGCGGACACGCGGGGCGTCACCGGTCACATCGGCGAGCCGCGAGTCGCTCGAACAACGACAAGCCGTCACGGCTAGCCATCCTGCGGGGTCCAAAGGGTTTGCATGTCGAGGGCACCACAAGGCGCCACGGTCACGACATATCCAGCGGCGACCGTCGCCGGTTTGGTGAGCTCCCCAACAGAACAAACCCCTCCGGGGAGCAACGTTCACGAACCGTGAGCCAGGGCCGTAGATTCAGTGGCCGCATCCGGAGAATCTGACGAGCATGGCCGATTGTCGACTCTGCTGCGCAACAGCGGGGCCCCTGTAGCGAAGTTTGCTGATTGGTTCGATCATTACCGGATTGTGATGTAGTCTGCCCTACAGATCGACCAGC
>JBMYXJ010000748.1:0-1767 GCA_049608285.1 Mycobacterium sp.
TACGGTTCATCTGAACCATGGCGCCGATCGACAATCCCGTCGCGAGTCCGGCGGCTTCGTCTCCCAGCATCGCCCGCACTCGAACCATCGTCTTTCCGACAGACTCCAAGGATGCGATGGCTTGGTTTCCCGCAAGGGCGATTCCTTGCAGGAAGGACTGCACGAACGTCAGAATTCCGTCGGTTCCACCCAGGGACTCGATCGCCTCCTGGATTCTCTCGACGAGGCCTCCGCCCAGCTCGGTCATCATGGAGCTGACCCCGGCCCGCAGACGCTTCACTTGGGAATTGAACGAGTCGTACTCCCTGGCTGCCGCTCCGGACGCATCGGCGGAATCGGAAAAAATCAGCGCGACCCGGGTCTGCACTTTCTCAAGCGCCGTCAGCTCACGCACCGAGTCGGTTATCCCGCGTTCGTACGCCTCCAGCTTCAGCCGCTCCTCGGTCAGGATGATACCGAACCGTCGCACAGCCTCGTGGTTTCCAACGATCGCGCTAGAGAGGAGCGTGAACGTTTCCTTGTCGTCCTGGTTACGGAACGCCGCCAGGTCGATTCCAAGCCGCACTAGGTTCTCGGAAAGCTCCAGCGCATCGTCACGCGCGAATCCCATCGGGACGAACGTGTCCTGGAATCCGATCATCGCCTCCTTTACGGAGATGACGGATCGTCCGATGTCCGCGATGGACGCGGCGGACGCTTCGGCGTCCTCCTCGACGCCACGAAAGACGATGTCGAATGCGCCTTGCGTCTCCTGCGCGTCGGCGGCAAGAGCAACCATGCGGAACGACATATCCCGCACTACGCGCACAGTCTGGGAAATGCCACGGCGCATGATCGCGATGCCAGCGCCGACGCTTACGGCTCCGGCCGCAACGCCCACAAGCTGACCCTTGAACTTGGCCATGAATCCGGTGGTCTTCTTGACCTCGGTTCCAGTCTTGCGAACGTCTTTGCTGATCTTGTCGAGCTTGCCTCCGATCTCGTTGCGGAGCCGCGCGACAATCTCCAGGACTTCCTTATTGTCCGCCATTGTCGCCGCCCTTCTCGCTGCGCATACGCTCCCATCCGCCGCGCGCACGGTCAGCGCACTGCACGAACTGCCAGAAGCTCTCGGACTGGTCGAGCGTCCCGCCAGCCACGGGCCAAGTCTGCCGCGCGTCTAGCTGCTGATACGCGCTCATTGCGGCCATCACGCGCGCCGCCTGCATCGGCTCGGCAGCAAGAACGCCTTGCGGGCAACGGCGCCACCCGCGCTCCCCAGAGCCCCCACAGACGTCACAGCCGACGCCGTCGCAGTCTCCGCAGGTATCCGACCACACGGGCTCGACGGCCTCACAGCCGCAGCCCCACTGCGCCAGGATGTCCTCGTCTTCGATCTGGCTACAGCGACGACAATCCGGAGCGGTCTTGTGCCCGCTCTCGCGCGCAATGTCGAGACCCCAGATCAGCGCCACCATAGCCCGCGTTAGTTTTTTTCCGTGGCCGTGAGCTGGCCGAGGTTCGCGACTTGGACGGCGAGCCGCCCCTGGTCGGTCGGGTGGATGCGGTCCTGCGCGCCCGATGCGGGGAACGGAACCTCGTCGCCATTCGCGTCCACGAGGCCGGACCACCCGCGAAGGTAGCCCATGCACATGTCGACGAACTGTTGGTAAAGCTTGCCGCCCGGATCCTCGTCGCCCATCTGCGACGCGAGTCGCTGCATGGACTCGATGTCCCTACGCGACGGCTCCTCAAACTCGAACAACGTCAAGTCGTCCGGCTCGGTGC
>JBMYXJ010000749.1:0-1764 GCA_049608285.1 Mycobacterium sp.
GCAATGCCAACTTCTTCGAACTGGGCGGCGACTCGCTGATCGCCATCAGCGTCGCGATGACAGCGGGCCACGAGGGGCTCGATCTCACCCCGCAGGATCTCTACGAGAACCAAACGGTGGCCGCGCTGTCCAAGGTGCTCACGGCCCGCTACGCCGAGGGCGGGTTGGCCGGACAGCCGCTGGACGAAACCACCAATCCGCCGCTGCCGCCCAACGTGGCATATCTGCTCGAGCACGGCCTGCGCGACGTAGGTCACTGGCGAACCCCGCTGATCCTGCACCTGCGACCAGACATCGATGAGGAGGATGTCCGGGCGGTGCTGAGCGCCATGACCGCCACCCACGACGTTCTGCGGGTGCATATGGTGCAGCGCGCCGGCAATTGGGACCAACACATCGCCGAGGCGGGGGAGTTCACCGAATTGGTGACCCGCCGACTCCCCGACGGCCCGGACGCTCCCGCGCCCGGTAGCTCCGAGGAGCACGAGGTGATACGGGCGATCCTCAACGAGCAGAACCGGGAACACCAGTTGCTGCATTCACCGCTGACGGCGACCTTCATCCGCGGCGCCGGCAACGGCCCAGGAGGCCTGTCGTACCTGGCGCTGAGTGTGCATGGCATCGCGGCCGACATGCCCGGTGACTCGACCTCCCGCGACGTGCTACTCACCGACATATTCACCGCGTTCAACCAGCGGATGTCGGGGGAGGCGGTGGTGCTGGCACCGGTGTCGACGTCCTGGCGCGAGTGGTCGCAACGGTGTGCCGGCCTGGCCAGCCACCCTGCGGTCCTGGCCAGCCGCGACTATTGGCTGGAGTCCGCCGCGAAGTCCACGTTGAACGTGGCGGGCCCGGAGTCCAATCAACCGCCGGGGGCCGATGACCTCGCGCGCCTGTCGACGACACTGTCGGCCGCCGACACCGGCGAGATCGACGACGCGACGCGCCGGTTGAGGTTGCCGGTCGAGGAGATTCTGCTGGCAGCGCTCGGACGCACCGTCGCGGCGACCGTCGGCGACGGCTCTGTTGCTGTCGACCTGGGTGGCCGGGGACGCTCTGTGCTCAAGCCCGACGTCGACTTGCAGCGCACCGCCGGCCTGTTCACCGCCTTCCATCCCATCGCCCTTCCTTGTGCATCTGCCCAACAGGCCAGTGCGAGGCAACTTCTGGACGACGTCCGGGACACTTTGAAAGCCGTGCCGCACTACGGGATCGGTTATGGGCTGCTGCGCTACTTGTATGCACCGGCCGCACGAGCACTTGGCAGCACCCGTCCAGCCGACATCCTGTTCTCCTATGCCGGGACCATTCCCGAGGTTCCCGCCGATCAACCCGTCGACGCACCCGTGCGATTCGACTCAGACACCGCCATGCCCATCCGCGACGCTCTGCCCGGCCTCGGCCACGCCTTGGAGCTGCGGGTGTACCGGAACGCAGGGCTGTTGCATCTGGACTGGTGGTATGACACTCGCCGACTCGGCGCCACCGATGTGGAGTCCTTTGCCCGGCAGTATTCGTCTGCCCTGCAGGAAATCGCGAGGGACGCACGAGCCGAAGAGGATATTGATCCGGCGGGCGACGAGTTGGCTCTGGTCGATCTGTCGTGACCATCGTCGGTCGGAGGCGGGTCGAACCTGTCGTGATGGCTACCGGGTAGGAGGCGCACATGGTGAGCTCTGACAAGGCGGTGATGGTCGCCGGAATCAAGAAGTCCTTCGGCGAGGTCACCGCGCTCCGTGACGTCAGTTTTGAACTGAAACGCGG
>JBMYXJ010000750.1:0-1764 GCA_049608285.1 Mycobacterium sp.
GGCAGCGGACCGCTCGCCGGGCGAGGCGATGATTGCGCCGTCGTATTCCCGGCGGGCCTCAAGCAGTGCCGCCAGGAGGATTAGACCGCCTGTCAATAGGCCCAGCAGGGCCAGCGGCCACCACCGCAGATCGACGAACGCACGCATCTGCTGGGCCCATGCAATGGGGGAGAGCCAACTCAGCGCACTGCCCGAGTTGTCGATGACGTCGCCGATCCCGCGGACCAGCGCAGCGAGTGCGAGGACTGCCATCGCTGCACCCGTGGCCGCACGGGCAGTGCGCCAAATCTGCGCCGTGACGGCCGCGACGCCGCCGAATACGGCTGCGGCAGCCGTGACGCCCACGCACATCCCAGCGGTATCCATGAGGTCGAAACCGGTCGCGGCCATCGCGGATGTCATTGTCACGGCAAGAACAACGTTGACCGCACCGACGAGCACCAGGGCCGCGGCCGTACGCGCATGTCGGCCGACGACCGAGGCCTGTACGAGTTCTGCTGCTCCACTCTCCTCCTCGGCGCGGGTGTGCCGAATGACGGTGAGAATAGTGAGAATCGAGGAGGCGATGATCAGGGTAAGCGTCATCTCGTTGGCCATCATCACCCCGAGCTCGGTCTCGTTGCCGCCGAACATGGGGCCGCCCAACATCATTCCTGCCGGGGTCTTGAGAAGATTGACCCTCGCCAGACGCTCCGGCTCCCCAGGAAAGGCGAGCTTGAGGGCAATGGGCGTGTAGACCATCATCGACGTCAACGTTGCGATCCACACCGACAAGCGCACCCGGTCCCGGCGTAGCGCGACACGGATCAGATCGCCGATGCCAGTCCACGGGGAGGGTGCCGGCGGCGCCGCATGCCGCCCGGTCCGCGTCGGCGACCCGGCAGCGATGGCCTTCACCGGTCCGTACCCTGGTACTCCAAAAGGAACATGTCCTCGAGGGAGGCCGGTGCGACGGCGAGTTCGGTGATGCCCAAGCTGGCGAGATCGGCCATCGCGCGGTCGAGATTGTCGCGGTCCACCGAGAAGTGCAGCTGACCGTCCTGAATGCGAAGGTCGTGAACGTAGGGCGCGCGATCCATGACACGACCATCAGTGCGGGTGCGCGCAGTGACGGTGGTGCGCATCAGGTGGCGCATCCGCTCCAATGTGGCCGACCTTACGGTCCGGCCGGCACGCACGATCGTTACTGTGCGGCAAAGTTTTTCGACCTCTGCAAGGATGTGGCTGGACAACAGCACCGCCGCGCCCTGATCCGCGACTTCCCGGACGCACTGCTGAAACACCCTCTCCATCAACGGATCCAGGCCGGCGGTCGGTTCGTCGAGGACAAACAGTTCGCTGCGTGTGCTGAAGGCGGCGACGATCGCTACCTTCTGCCGGTTGCCTTTCGAATAAGTGCGGGCCTTCTTGTAGGGGTCGAGTTCGAAGCGCTCGATCAGTTGGTCCCTGCGCCCCTCGTCGACTGCGCCTTCGCCACGAAGGCCGGCCAGGAAGTCGATGGCCTGCATCCCGGTGAGGTTGGGCCATAACGTGACATCGCCGGGGACGTAGGAGATCCGGCGGTGCAGGCGCACTGCGTCGCGCCAAGGGTCGCCACCCAGCAGCCTGACGGTGCCGCAGTCGGCGCGCAGCAGCCCCAGGAGAATTCGCAGTGTGGTGGATTTACCTGCACCGTTCGGACCGAGGAAGCCAGACACGTCACCAGGTGCGACGGTGAGATCGACGCCGTCGAGGGCCTTGGTGTTCCCGAATGATTTTGACAAG
>JBMYXJ010000751.1:0-1761 GCA_049608285.1 Mycobacterium sp.
GTCTGTGGCCCGACGTCTTCGCCCAAGGCCTCCGACACCGCGCCGTGCACGGTTTTTACTGGCCACTGTCCGGAGATGTCGACCGGTTCGAGCGTCCCGTCCTCGCGCGGCCGGAAGAACACAAGGGCGTCATTGGCAGCCTGGGCGGCGTTCTGGATCAGCTCACGGCACCCGTCGATCCATACGTTGTAGTCGGCATGAGCCTGGTAGGCCTCTAACAGGGTGAACTCTGGGTTATGGCTGAAGTCGACGCCCTCGTTGCGGAAGGCGCGGCCCAGTTCGAAGACTCGCTCAACGCCACCGACGCACAGTCGTTTCAGGTACAGCTCGGGTGCGATGCGCAGATACAGGTCGAGGTCGTAGGCATTGATATGGGTCAGAAAAGGCCGGGCGTTCGCACCGCCGTGAATCTGCTGCAGGATCGGGGTCTCGACCTCCAGGAACCCTTTGCCCACAAGGGTTTCGCGGATTGCGTGCAAGACCCCGCTGCGCGCCTTGATCAGATCGCGTGCCTCTGTGTTGACTGCCAAGTCGACGTAGCGGGTACGCAGGCGAGCCTCCTGGTCGGTCAGTCCTTTCCATTTGTCGGGCAGCGGTCGAAGACACTTGCCGATCAGACGCCACCGGATCGCCATCACCGACCAGGCGCCAGATCGGCTGCGCCCCATGGTGCCGGTCACTTCGATCAGGTCGCCCAGGTCAATCGTGCGGGTGAAGTCAGCGGTGCTGCAGCCGGTGAGCGCTGAGTTGTCGAACAGCAGCTGAGCGTCACCGGACCAGTCCCGTAACTGGGCGAACAGCACGCCTCCGTAGTTGCGCTGCCGCAGCACTCGGCCCGCCACCGTCACCTCGGCGCCTTCCTCTGCGGCAATAGCTTGCGCGACGGTATGGCTGGGTGGCCGGCCCACCGGATAGGCATCGACGCCGTCGTTCTGAAGCGCCTTGAGTTTGGCTATTCGAACTCGTACCTGCTCGGGCAGGCGTGCCTGATCGTCGTCTACTGGCAGATCCGCTTGAAAGCCGCTGACATCGGGAGTGCTGCCGTCGGGGTGCAGCAGCCCCGAGGCCACCAGTGTCCCAGGCGCCGCAATGTGTTGCCCGGTGTGCGGTTGCTCGTGGCGCCGCGAAAAGGGCAGCACCAGAAAACCTTCAGCGATCACCGACGCCACTCCGACGCGGGGGACCAGCCTGGCGTCCTCGTAGCAGGCGAAGCGCGGTACCCACGCGGGCTGGTACTTCATGTTCGATCGGTACAGGGTCTCTAGCTGCCACCAGCGGGAGAAGAACACCAGCAACCAACGCCACAGCCGGGCGACCGGTCCGGCCCCAAGTTGAGCCCCATGTTCGAATGCCGAGCGGAACATCGCGAAGTTCAGCGAGAGCCGGGTGACGCCGATGTGTTCAGCCTGCATACACAGTTCGCTGACCATCAATTCGATTGTGCCGTTGGGGGATTGAGGTGATCGGCGCATCAGGTCCAGCGATGCGCCGCTGGTGCCCCAGGGCACCAGGGACAACATCGCGACCACCTCGCTGACCCCACCCGACGTCGCGCTGTCGTTCTGTACTGCCTCGACGAGCAGGCAGTCGCCGTCGGCCGAGTCGCCGAGCCGCCCGAGAGCCATCGAGAAGCCGCGCTCGTCGTCGGTGTCGCGCCAGTCGCGCTCATCCGTACCGTCGGTGTTCTGAAGCGGGGCATTCGACCCGATGGCGTTGGTCGGGTCCGGTCCGGCCACGTTGTCGAAGTTGTCGTCGAGACCG
>JBMYXJ010000752.1:0-1757 GCA_049608285.1 Mycobacterium sp.
TTTTGGGTGGGTTGGTCAAACTGGTGCTAGCCGTCGCGACGACGATGGGGTCGTACTGATGGCCACCAAACGCGGCATTCACGACCAGAAGGCGTCTTTAGGATATGAGGCAAGAGATACTAGGTTTTGAGCCTGATGAGTGGCGACCTACGAGGCATTTCGAGCCTCACGAGTTACTGCGCCCTAGCCGGGCGATGGACTGGGTGCGACAGCGGCAGAGGGCTGGTGACGCCCCGGACATGGCTGGCACGACGCACGGTCACCTCGACGCGTGTCTCTCCGCACTGGGGACGATGTTTGTGAAGTGCTTCGGTGTGGCTCCCAGCCATGATAACGCGCTAGACGCGTTTCTCGTCTTGTCCGACTGGTGCCACGAGCACGCCGATAGTCCGCTCCGTGAAGCCGATCGGGAATACTTGGAGGAGGTCGGCCCGGAGTGTTATAAGATGCTCACACCGGTACCGCAATACATATTACAGTTTGGTGACTGGCCGTATGTATACATCAAACGGGAAAGCGGCTGGTGTCCATCGGGGTGGATGGTGTCGGGTCGAGATCCGGTTTCGTCGATGACGATACGGCGGTTGGTCAATGCTCGTTGCGTGCAGTTAGACCGAGCCGGAAAGGCTCGGTCCCTCAGCAAGTGCGGCCCAGCTCGCTTGACGGCATTTGGTGGAGATGTTCGGGAGTGGTGTTGGATGTAACGGTCGGAGGCGACGCCGGATCGTCATAGGATCGGCGCGACCACAGGCCCGGGAAACGTGGCCGTAGCGCCAAGAGTGCCAGCGTGCAAATCGGCAGCGACTTCGGCTGCGGCCTGGCCCAACGAGAGATTCGCCCCAATATTCGCGGCAAAGGTGGTAGCCAAGGGCGCCGCGACCGCCAAAGGTGGTGGCGTCACGACTGTCGCTGCCGAAAAGAATAGACCAGGGCTCGCGACGATGGGACCCCAAAACGCGACCAACGCGGCTTGCAGAAGGGCAGGGGTCGAGCTCGTGGTGAAAGGGAGTGCGCCGATCATCGCTGCCTCACACGGGGAAAGTGCAGAGGCGGACACAGGGATGGCGTTCGCGACACTGTCTTCCATGTAGCGGCGGTACGCCGCTGCAAAACGCTGTGCCGCCACGACCGGATTCGTGGTCGGAGCCAGGGTCTCCAGCTCGGTGGCGAGCACCTCGGCTGTTTTCATTTGGCCTCTAGCACCGTGGATCCGACGTTCGTATCCACCGGCGTGCCAGTCGGCCCCATCGCAGCAGGATGCGTGTGGGCCAGGAACTCGCTTCGGCGAATGACGGGCTCGGCACCGCTGCCGTCGTCAACGATAACTTTCGCTCCGGCGGCTTCGATCCGGATATCCCCGTTGGCCAGAAGCACAACGCGGCTGCCGGACTCGCTGTTGTACAAAGCGACTTCGCCTTCTTCCAATGACGGTCGGCCATCGTTGCCACCGACAGCGAGGACCAATGGAGTGGAGCGATCTCCACCGGGACACGCCACAACAACCTGGCTCTCTCGTGGCGGATGGCTCGTCACGCCGTACGACTGCAATCGGAGGCATTCGTCTAATTCCTCGTCTGCCAATGCTCCAAGTTGAAGCGTTTGTATGGGGCCCGAATCATCGACGCGCTGAACTATGCCCCGAGACAACATGTTGGCGATGGATACAGCGAGCGGGTGCAACAGCGCTTGGACTTGACGGAGCAATCTTTGAGTAATCACCGCGTCTCCCACATGGTTAGCGAACAGAGAACCAGAGC
>JBMYXJ010000753.1:0-1756 GCA_049608285.1 Mycobacterium sp.
TCTCCTGGGCACGCTCCAGCGGAGACGCGACAACATGGGTGATGTTGCGGTGGGCGAGCCAGTCGCCGACCGCACGCGCCTGCGCCTGGCCCCGCTCGGACAGGTGGTAGTCCGGCAGGCGACCGTAGAGGATCTTGTCGGGGTTGTGCACCTCACCGTGGCGCATCACGTGCACTACCGTCTTCTCGGTCTCGGTCATGCTGGGACCAAAGCATGCGCTGCCGCACGCGCCGCACCGGGCAGAGCGGCGGCGATTCGGTCGAAGGCTGCGTTGTCGAGTGCAGTTGAGACGAACCATGTTTCATATGCACTCGGCGGTGGATAGACGCCTGCTTCCAGGAGGCCGTGGAAGAAGGCCGGATAACGCCACGTCTGGGTGGCCTGCGCCGACGCGAAGTCAGTGACCGGCTCGTCATCGAAGAACACGCTGAACATGTTTCCTGCCCGCGCGATCTGGTGTGCGACGCCGGCATCGTTGAGGGCATCACCGATCAGGCTGGTCAGCCGGTCAGCGTTTGCGTCCAGCATGTCGTAGGCGGCGTCGTCGGCGGCGCGCAGGGTGGCCAGTCCTGCGGCCATGGCCACCGGGTTACCGGACAGCGTGCCCGCCTGGTAGACCGGCCCGAGCGGTGCCAGCCGACTCATCACCTCGGCCTTGCCACCGAATGCTGCGGCGGGAAGGCCGCCGCTCATCACCTTGCCAAAGGTGAACAGGTCTGCCTGCACCGGATCCCGCCCGTACCAACCGGATCGGCTGATCCGGAACCCCGTCATCACTTCGTCGACGACGAGTAATGCCCCGTGTGCGGCGGTGATTCGGCGCAGCTCGGCATTGAATCCGGGCAGCGGTGGCACCGTGCCCATGTTGCCCGGGCATGCTTCGGTGATGAGGCAGGCGATCTCATCGCCGAAGCGCGCGAACACGTCCTCAAGTGCGGGAACATTGTTATAGGGCAGCACGATCGTGTCAGCCGCTGCCGCCCCCGTCACCCCCGGAGAGGACGGCAGGCCCAGCGTCGCCACACCTGAACCTGCGTCGGCTAACAGCGCATCGCTGTGGCCGTGGTAGCAGCCGGAAAACTTGACGATCTTCGCTCGGCCCGTATAACCGCGAGCGAGCCGGATCGCGCTCATCGTGGCCTCGGTACCGGAATTGACCAGCCGCAGTAGCTCGACCGGCGCAACCCGGTCGATGATCTCGCGCGCGAGCTCGGACTCCGACGGGGTCGGCGCCCCGAACGACAAACCGTCGGCGGCCACCCGCTGTACTGCCTTCACCACCGCAGGGTGGGCGTGGCCCAGGAGCATCGGGCCCCAGGAGCACACCAGGTCCACGTAACGGTTTCCGTCGGCATCGGTCAGCCAGCAGCCCTCGGCCGAGGTGATGAACCGCGGGGTGCCGCCGACCGAAGTAAAAGCCCGCACCGGGGAGTTCACCCCACCGGGGATCACCGAACACGCGTCGGCGAATAGTCGGGCCGACGCGGCGGTGTCGGCTGCGGGGTCAGCTCGCATGTGACCAGTGTCCCAGCCCGGCCCAGCGCCTTAGCTTCAGGGTGCAGCGGTCACGGTCCGCAGGCTGCCGTACGCCCCAGAGTCAGTGAACGGTTGATATCGGCTACCGATGGTGTCCCTCATAGTGCTGAAAGGCACGGTGTCGGTATCGACACCGTGCCTTTCAGACTGTCTGGTACGTCGGTGGCAGGCCCTCGGGGCTAACTACGGCCCTGTTGGCCTGCCACCTAACGTTCGTTAC
>JBMYXJ010000754.1:0-1751 GCA_049608285.1 Mycobacterium sp.
GTGTTGATGATGGCGTTGTAGTCGACTGGCCGATGCAGCGTTGCTTCGGTGGCCGCTGATGCGTGGTGTCCGTGGTCGCCGAAGGCGACCGCTTCTTCCGGTGCCGTATTCGCCGACAGCGCCTTATCAAGCTGCGGGCGTTGCCAGCTCAGCGCGGACCGGATGTCGCTGACGTTGGCCCCTGCGTAGGTTGACCAGGTGATGCCGGTGGCTGACAGGAAGAGCAAGCCGCCCAGCAGCCAAGCGCCGGTTGTGCTATGCCAATGCAGTGTCCGAGATCGTCCGCGTACGGCACGGTCGGTCTGGAGATCGCTGCCACGCCGATTGCGGCGCCGTTCGTTTGCCATCTTGACCAGCCACAGGTACAGGCCGCCAAGGGCCACCAACCACAGCCAGGATGCGGCGATCTCGCTGTAGATCCGACCCGGCTCACCGAGATTGAGGTTGCGGTGTAGCCCGTCGAGCCAGGTGCTCAGGGGCAGGTAGCCGAACCATGTCGCTTCGTCGCCCAGCACGCTGGCGGTGTACGGGTCGACGAACACCGCTCGCAACGACTCCTCGTCGAGTGTCGGATCGGCGAAATAGATCCGGGTGGAATCGGTATCGGTGACTGGGGGACGCATTCCGGTCATGGTGAGATCAGGGAAAGCGCTCTGTGCTGCCTCGGCTTGGCCACTCAGCGGTGTGGCCTGCCCGGACGGTTCGACGAACAGGATGTCGCTGTAGACCCACCGTTCAATAACAGGTGACAGCGCGTACAGGCCGCCGGTGATCGCGGCAACAACGATGAATGGCCCTATCAGCACTCCGGCATAGAAATGCAATCGGGTGACCAATGGCCGCCAGCTACGACGGGGCAGCTTGGGTGGCGACGGCGGGTCGTGAGCGGACTGTGGCTCGGTGGTGCCGAGGGGGACATCCATGAAATCAGGCTCTCGTGGTTTCGTTGCGCCACAACGCGTCGGACACAGAGTCGGTGGCGGCTTCGCGGGCAACATCTTGGGCGACGGTGGACAACGTGCATGGCAACGTCGGTGGCGTCGTGGGCGACGTGGATGGCCACGTCGATGGCAGCCTTTTCAGGTGTCACACGACAACCGCAGCGAGCGCTGTGGCCCGACGAAGTGGGGTCAGGGAGACCGCGTTACGCGGTAGCAGCCATCCACGGCGGAGCGCGCATGCCAAGTCCGGTCAGGCAAACCGGCCGCGCGAAAACAACATTCGTTACTCGGCGTACAAGGAAAACAGCCGGTCGTAGCGGGCGCATCGCGAACAGACGTAACCAGCACAGCACCGACGAGCACATCACGTAGAGGTATTCGGCTGCTGAGATCATCACGCTGAGGATCACCGCCGCTGCCACGTGGGTGGCGGCCATCGACGCGCTGAGGTTGTGGGCATCGCCGGCGTGCTGATGGCCCGCGGACATTAGGGCTGTATGTCCAAGAAACTGCGCAGCACATAGCGCAATCGCGGTGGCTAGCCAGCCACCGCTGCGACCCTCCAACCGCAGACATCCGACCATCGTGCCCACCGTGGCGCAGGCCAACAGGGCGATGATCAAAGCCCCGCCGCCGGGCATGCCGCCGCCGCCGGCGGCGTGCGCCCCGACCGTCATCGCGGCCGAAGTTACACCCACCAATGCGCCGCGGAGCCAACGCGCTCGTGACTTCGGTGATCCCACGGGCTAGATCAGGTTCCGGAGTAAGTCTCTGGGTCCGGATGGAACCGGGTCCCGTCATCGAGACCGT
>JBMYXJ010000755.1:0-1744 GCA_049608285.1 Mycobacterium sp.
GTGGCACGATATCCAATTCCCCGCGCAGCCGGCCAGACGAACCGCCATCGTCGGCGACGGTGACAATGGCGGTGACGTGCGGGGTGATCCGGCGAGCCGCCGAAAGGGTGGCATAGAGCCCGTGGCCACCGCCGAGCGCGACGATGCGTGGGCTCATTCGCGACCCAGATCCCGGTGCAGCACCCGCACCGTCAATGCTGGGCTGCCCTCCAGTCGATCCGCGAGTGCCTCGGCAATCGCCACACTGCGGTGCTTGCCGCCGGTGCACCCGATGGCGACGGTCATATATCGCTTCCCTTCCCGGCGGTATCCGTCAATCACGACACCCAACAGACGATGGTACGAGTCGACGAACTCGACGGCGCCCGGTTGGCCGAGGACGTAGTCACGGACCTCGGGATGCTGCCCACTGTGTGGGCGCAGCGTGTCGACCCAATGCGGGTTGGGCAGGAACCGAACGTCCATCACTGTGTCGGCGTCCATCGGCAGCCCGTACTTGTACCCGAAAGATTCAACGGTGACGCTGGTGTGCGCGACGGCCTCACTACCGAATGCGAGTTCGATACTGTCCCGCAGCGCATGAACCGACAGCGCCGACGTATCGATCACCAGGTCGGCGGCAGCGCGCACCGGCGCGAGCGTCTCCCGTTCCGCGGCGATGCCTTCGGCCAGGGTCTGGTTGCCCTGCAGCGGATGGCTTCGCCGGTTCTGCTCGTACCGACGTACCAGGATGTCGTCGGAGGCCTCCAGGAACAGCACTCGCGGTGCAATGTTGCGGGTCGCCAGCTCCCTGCGCACAGAGTCCAGGTCACCGGTGAAGCCTCGGGATCGTACGTCCATGACCAACGCGAGTTGGGTGATGCGCGAACCCGCGGCAAGGCCCAGGTCGACCATCCGCGCGATCAGCTCGGGCGGCAGGTTGTCAGCGACGTACCAGCCGAGATCTTCGAGCACCCTGGCCGCGGTTGCCCGACCTGCGCCGGACAGACCAGTGACGAGCACTACGTCGATGTCCTCGGATTTCACATGTTCCTCGTTGCCGGTGACGCCGTCACCTCCATGCAGTTTGTCGCGAATTCCCTCGTCCGTCATCCCGACATCCTGCTCTGATCATTGCCGATAACGGCAGCGGGCGCTTCCGAATCGACTTCCGAATCGACTTCCGAATCGACTTCCGCATCGACTTCCGAATCACCGATGGAGTTGGCGGCATTCTCGGGGGCGGGGTGGGCCGTGTCGTCTGTCGACGGCCCCAGGGCCTCAAGGACGGCGCGCGCCGTCGCGGTGCCGATCCCGGGCAGCGCGGTGATCTCCTCAACGCTAGCTTGCTTCAACCTGGCCAGCGATCCGAAGTGGGTGACCAGTGCCCTGCGGCGATGCTCACCCAACCCCCGAATCGAATCCAGGGCCGAGGCGGTCATTCTCTTGGAGCGCTTGCTGCGGTGGTAAGTAACAGCGAACCGGTGTGCTTCATCACGGACACGTTGAAGCAGATACAGTCCATCGCTGTTGCGCGGCAGAATTACCGGTTCCTGCACCGATCCCTCGCGCGCGGGCACCCACACCTCCTCCAGTCGCTTGGCCAGCCCGATCACCGCGACATCCGAGATGCCTAGATCCTCGAGAACCGCGGAAGCTGCATTGACCTGGGGGGCTCCGCCGTCGACGACGAACAGATTGGGCGGGTAGGCGAACCTCTGCCGGTGGGTATCTTCACCGGCATGCTGGAGGTCGTGCAGATGTC
>JBMYXJ010000756.1:0-1742 GCA_049608285.1 Mycobacterium sp.
CCGCTGGGACAGATCCCCCGCTCCACTGTCCAGCACCGAGGCGGGCGAGGGAACCTCCTGGGTGCTTGTCGGCGACGACCCCGATGCAGTCCAGCCGTTGGTCGACGTGCTGGCCGCACGCGGCCATCGGCACCGGACTGTGGGTCTGCCGATGTCCGACGCGGACGAGGAAAAGCTTGCAGACGCATTACGTACTGCGGCATTGGACGATCGCAAGTTACGCATAGTGAATGTCGCGGCCCTCGACACTGACCTGGGCTCTAGCAACGGGCCCTCGATGCAGTCACTGTTGCGGATGCAGCACCGAATCTTGGGTGGCACACGGCGGCTTTTCCGTGCCACGGCCGCCGCTGAACTGCCCAGTGCCATCTGGGTAGTGACTCGTGGCGCACAGCGAGTAGCCGACGCTGACACAGTGGTGCCGGATCAGAGTTGCCTGTGGGGATTCGGTCGGGCCGCAGCGCTGGAACTTCCGCACGTCTGGGGCGGACTGGCCGACTTGCCGGCAGGCAGTGAAGACGGGTCCGACGAATGGTCTCAGTTGATCGATCGGATCACGACGCAGGACGACTCCGCTATCAAAGAAGACCAAGTCGCGTTGCGCGATCAAGCGGTCTATGCTCCACGGTTGGTTCGGAGGACTGATCAGCCCAGCGGGACTCCGCTGGAACTACGTGCCGACGCAACATATCTGGTGACCGGCGGTCTTGGGGCGATCGGACTGGAGATGGCCGGATATCTAGCCGCCCATGGTGCCCGGCATCTGGTCCTGACCAGCCGACGCGCGCCCAGCGATGCAGCTCAACAGCGAATCGATGCGCTGAGCGCACAGCACGGCTGCGAATTCCGGGTCTTTACCGCCGATGTTGCCAACGCGCACGATGTCGCGCGCCTGTTGACCAACGTACGTGCCGAGCTACCTCCATTGGCGGGCATCATTCATGCCGCCGGTGAAATCGGAAACACTCCGCTGATCAACCAGGATGACGCGGAAGTGGATCGCGTCTTTGCTGGAAAGGTTTGGGGTGCTTGGCATTTGAGCGAGGCGGCAGCCGAGCTTGGGCTGGACTTCTTCGTCGGCACCTCATCGATCGCTTCCGTGTGGGGCGGATTCGGCCAGACGTCCTACGCCGCGGCGAATGCGTTTCTGGACGGGCTTGCCTGGCGCTTGCGAGAACGGGGCGTGTTGGGGGTCAGCGTCAATTTCGGCCCTTGGTTGGCAGGCATGGCCGACGCAGAGTCTCGCGCTCGACTGGAGCAGCGCGGGGTCCGGACGTTGTCACCTACCGATGCGCTCGCGGGCATGGCCGACGTCCTGGCCGCTTCTTCGGCCGATGCGGCAACGCCGGCTCCCGCACAAGCGGTTGTCGCCCGGATAGACTGGGCCCGCTTCTTACCGCTCTACCTGCAAGCAGGACACAGGGCCTTTCTCACCGAATTGGAGCGGGAGGTCCCCAACCAGCTGACACCCGGGGCGGCGTCGGTAACCCCCTCGGGGAAGACCCAGCTGGTCGAACGGCTCACCAACGCGCCGGTGCAGCAGCGCAAGAAGCTGCTGACCGACTATCTGCGCAACGCCGTCGCAGAGGTCACTCGCGTGGACGCCGCGGAAATCCGCGTGGACGCAGGATTTTTCGACCTCGGCATGGATTCGCTGATGGCGGTCGAATTGCGGCGCCGGATCGAAGAAGGTGTGGGCAAGGAAATACCGGCCACCCTGGCGATGGATCACCCTCGCCTGT
>JBMYXJ010000757.1:0-1741 GCA_049608285.1 Mycobacterium sp.
ATCAACATGACTGGATATCCCGAGACTGTGCTGTCTCGAGAACTTGAAATGTGTTATGTAGCAATCGCTTTGGTGACTGACCTGGATGCGGGCATCGAGGCCGGACAGGGCGTCCACGCGGTGGACGTATTCGCCGAATTCGAGCGCAATCTGGTGGGCTTCAAGCAGCTCCTGCACAAGGCCATAGAAAGTGCAGCGAGCACCTCGGGCGTTTCCACCTGCGCGCACTGCAAGCCGCATGAGGGCGTCACCCTACCTATCGTTCTGCCATGAGGGTGCTGCTGACCGGCGCAGCCGGGTTCATCGGAACTCGGATCCGCGCCCGGTTGACCGCCGCCGGCCACGACGTCGTTGCTATCGACGCGATGCTGCCGGCTGCCCACGGTGCCGGTGCTGAGCTGCCCGCAGATGTCCGCCGAGTCGACGTCCGAGACAGCGCGGCGGTGGCCGACGCGCTCGCCGGGGTGGACGTCGTCTGTCATCAAGCTGCGGTGGTGGGCGCCGGTGTGGACGCTGGTGACAGCCCTTCGTATGCCTCCCACAACGACCTCGGCACGGCGGTGCTTCTGGCTGAGATGTTCGCCGCGGGCTGCCGTCGACTCGTGCTCGCCTCGTCGATGGTGGTCTACGGGCAGGGTAGTTATGCCTGCCCGGAGCACGGACCGGTCGATCCGCTGCCGCGGCGGCGTGCGGACCTCGATGGCGGGGTGTTCGACCACCGCTGCCCGATAGGCGGTGAACAGGTTCGATGGGAGTTGGTCGGTGAGGGTGCGCCGTTGCGGCCGCGCAGCCTGTACGCGGCCAGCAAGGTTGCGCAGGAGCATTACGCGCTGGCCTGGAGCGAGGCTGTCGGAGGTGTTGTCGCGGCCTTGCGCTACCACAATGTCTACGGCCCGGGCATGCCGCGGGACACCCCCTATTCCGGCGTAGCAGCGATCTTCCGTTCGTCGCTGGAATCAGGAGATGTACCGAGGGTCTTTGAGGACGGCGGGCAGATGCGCGACTTCATTCACGTCGATGACATCGCCGCGGCCAACCTGGCAGCGATCGAAGCCGGCATCGAGGGGTTCGACGCGTTCAATGTCTGCTCAGGGCAGCCGGTGTCGATCTTGGATGTAGCCTCGGCACTGTCCGGGGCACGTAGCGACCTGGCAGAGCGAGCACCGGTGGTCACTGGCCAGCACCGCAGCGGCGACGTTCGCCACATCGTCGCCGACCCGGCGAAAGCGGCTGAACTACTCGGTTTTCGGGCTGTCGTCGACCCGGCTGAAGGGTTGCGCGAGTTCGCCACCGCGCCGCTACGGCACTGACCCCAGACTCGAATCCCAATGCCTCGACGCGGTGGCCTCGTCACCACACTCTATTGGTGCGACCTCTATTGGTGCGACGATAAGCGCCGCCCGGCTATGGTCCCCAAATAAGGAGGTCTTGCATTCCGTTGTTCATCGTGACGGTGGTCGGCGGTGGGCCTGTGACGTCGAAATAGATTTTGCCGGTCGACGTTTGGCCTTGGGCGATAGTGGCTCCGCTGATGCCTTGTGGGCTGGCGACTTCCCACAGAACCCGATAGGCCGCTTGGTTAGGGGCCACAGCGTTGAACTGTGAAATCGCGGGGGTGACGGTGCCTCGCTCGGCGTCGACGGTGGCGGTGGCGTTGGGGGTGAGTGCGCCGGTCGCGGAGTTGAAGACGAACTGTGAGATCGTCTCCGGCGTGGGGTTGGTGTTCGGCACAAACGCGAAG
>JBMYXJ010000758.1:0-1730 GCA_049608285.1 Mycobacterium sp.
ACTCCTGCATGCCGGGAAGAATGTTGCGATCAACGCAAATCCGGTGCCAGGCATAGTAACCCGTCAGGGCCAACATGCCTTCGATGACGTGGTTGTAGGTCACCGAAGCTCGAACCTGGGCCGCCGGCGACGGGTCGCGGGACAAGGCGTCGAGCGAGACGGGCAGCTCCTCGTAGAACATCTGGCGGTACGCCGGGAGATCGTCGAGGTAACTCTGTAGATCGTCGGTCATCCCGACGGCATCAAGCCACATCCGAAAGACCTGGGTGTGCTTGGCTTCTTCGAAGGCGAACTGAGTCAAATACATCTCGTCTCCGAGTCGGCCCTCCGCGCGCATCGCCGCCATGAACGGCTGAATGTCCTGTGTAACTGCTTCCTCTCCAGCGATGAACTGGGCAGTGAGTCGAGTCGCCCATTCGCGTTCTAGATCCGACAGCACTTCCCAATCGGCCCGATCACCCGAGAAATCGATGTCAGCTGGATTCCAGAACTTGGCATTGCCTCCGGCGAAGAGTTTCAAGGGCAGGCTGTCCCAGTTGAGGCCGCCTGCGGCCAGCGTGTCCGAACCTGTCCTAGCCATCTGATCGGCCTCCTTGAGTGATTGCGATTGGGCGGGTTGGGGGGACCGCGGATGTGAAGGCTGCCTTGAGGACAGCGACGTACCGCCGCACCACCAAGGCTGGCTGCTCAGGCGAGAGTTCGTCGAGTCCGAGAATCGGGTCGACGCCTCGCACATATGGCGCCAGCGCCAGCTGCGGCATGATCATCAGGAGCAGCGACAATAGCGCGTCGATATCGGCGTCTGCGCGAAGATCCCCGCGAAGCCGCGCGTCGTGCACCAACGGTCGAAGCACCTCCAGATAGTGGCGGTGTACAACGGCTCGCACGCTGACGCGCGCGTCGGTGTTCACCTCGAAACTGGCAGCCGCGTGCAGCGCTCTGTCGCCGGGATGCTCGGCAAAGTAGACGATCCACGCGTCGAGTAGATCGGTGAGGAAGTCGAAGAACGGTCGGCCAGCATCCAGGACGCGGATCTGGTCCTCGATGTATGCCCGCACCCGCTGGCTGCCGATCTCGGTGATGTATGCGTATAGGTCGCGCTTGTCCGCGAAGTACTGGAACAGACTGCCTTTGGCCACGCCGGCACGTCGCGAAATGACGTTCAGGCTGCCGCCCGAAAATCCGTTCGCCGCGAATTCTGCCTCCGCGGCGGTTACCACCGCGGAGCGGCGATCTCCACCGAGGCGAGACCACGTCACGGTCGGCATCAGACCCCCTATATGACCAGTGGTCATATTACTGTGAGCTGTGCCACACCACAAGGTCTGCAGAGCCTTGGCCATGTGTTTGGGGGGCGCACGCCGATACGGCGGGCGACCTTCGGTGGCTGCCGCTATTGCAGCGGCTTGAGTTCCTGCAGCATCGTCGGCACCAACTCACTGACGGTCGGATGGATGTGCATGGTGCGCGAGATCGCGGTGTAGGGCAGTTTTGCCGTCATGACATCGAGGATGTCCTGCACCACTTCGTCGCCGCCGACGCCCAGGATCGAGGCGCCGAGTATCTCCTCGGTCTCGGCATCGACGACAACCTTCATGAAGCCCTGGGTCTCGCCTTTCTCAACCGCCCGACCGACTCGTGTCATTGGACGCTTGCCCACCAACGCTTTGCGGCCCGTTCGCCGGACCTGCTCGGCCGTCATCCCTACGCGCCCCAGTGGAGGATCGATG
>JBMYXJ010000759.1:0-1729 GCA_049608285.1 Mycobacterium sp.
CGGGCGATCTGATCCTCACGGGCACACCCGACGGGGTAGGCCCGATCGAGGACGGAGATATCGTCACCGTCACCATCTCTGGCATCGGCACGCTATCCAATCCAGTTGTGCGTAAGGGGAAGTCGTGAGCAACCGGAATGTGCGTGTCCGGTTCTGTCCTTCTCCGACCGGCACGCCGCACGTCGGTATGGTGCGTACCGCGCTGTTCAACTGGGCCTATGCCCGGCACACCGGTGGCACGTTCGTCTTTCGCATCGAGGACACCGATGCCCAGCGCGACAGCGCAGATAGCTATACCGCGATCCTTGAGGCGCTACGCTGGTTGGGGTTGGATTGGGACGAAGGCCCCGAGGTCGGCGGACCGCATGAGCCCTATCGGCAGTCGCAGCGCTCTCCGATCTATCGTGAAGTGCTCGACCAGCTTGTCGCGGCGGGCGAGGCCTACGAGGCGTACTCAACCGCCGAAGAGGTTGAGGCCCGGCATCTCGCCGCGGGCCGCGACCCGAAACTCGGTTATGACAACTTCGACCGCGATCTGACCCAGCAGCAGCGAGTCGTTTTTCAGGCCGAGGGTCGAAAGCCGGTGCTGCGCCTCCGGATGCCGGACTCCGACCTGTCCTGGCAGGACTTGGTGCGCGGTGAGACTACTTATCCCGCGGGCTCGGTACCGGACTTCGCGTTGACCCGCAGCAGCGGAGATCCGTTGTACACCTTGGTTAATCCGGTCGACGACGCGCTGATGAAGATCACCCATGTGCTTCGCGGTGAGGACATCATGCCATCGACCCCGCGCCAGATCGCGCTGTACCAGGCCCTCATCCGAATTGGGATGGCCGAACAGGTGCCTCAATTCGCGCACTTGCCAAGTGTTCTCGGCGATGGCAACAAGAAGCTCTCCAAACGTGATCTTCAGTCTAACTTGTTCCTGCATCGTGACCGCGGCTTCATTCCCGAAGGTCTGCTGAACTACCTGGCGTTGCTGGGCTGGGGCATCGCCGACGATCACGATGTATTCACCCTCGATGAGATGGCCGCCGCCTTCGATGTGGTAGACGTCAACTCGAATCCAGCGCGCTTTGATCAGAAGAAGGCCGATGCAATCAACGCCGAGCATATTCGTCGGCTCACCGGCGACGACTTCGCCTCGCGGCTGAAGAGGTTCTTCGCCGCTCGCGGATATGACACCGGCCTGGACGACGAACAGTTCGCCGAGGCGGCGAGGTTGGTGCAAACACGAATCGTGGTGCTCGCCGACGCTTGGAATCTGCTTAAGTTCCTCGACGATCCGGCCTTCGTGCTCGACGAGAAGGCAGCGGCCAAGGAGTTGCGCTCCGAAGCCGCGCCTGTGCTCAGCGCTGCATTGACCGCGCTCGAAGGGATCGAACACTGGACGACGCCGGCGATCGAAGAGGCGCTCAAAGCCGCATTGGTGGACGGACTCGAGCTCAAACCCCGCAAGGCATTCGGTCCTGTCCGGGTAGCTGCTACGGGCTCGTCGGTGAGTCCGCCGCTTTTCGAGTCATTGGAACTGCTCGGTCGCGACCGAAGCCTGGAACGGCTTCGGGCCGGCCGTGAGCGCGCGGCGGCCACAGCGACGGAGGCGTGAGACAAACAGCGCCAAACGTTTGATACTGTGCACGTCGGCCCATCAGAAGCGACGGTGCGGCCCAGCCGCGCTCCGTCGGGTCGAGAAAACGGCTTGTGACCAGCGGTTACAGCGGCCAATGGG
>JBMYXJ010000760.1:0-1714 GCA_049608285.1 Mycobacterium sp.
GAGCACCAGCTGCGCAAGGTGCCGGCTCACTTCGCTTTCGTGTTGATCGTCGCATTCGGGGTCGCCGTGGGCGTCGTGATCGCTGGCACCAGATTCCCCGTCGCTGCCGAGAGTGTGCTGAGCGCCGTGTTTACCTGGATGATCCAGGTGTTGAGGTTGGTCCAGCGAGGGATCCGATCGAGCGCCGGATCGGTCGGGTCGTTCGCGCCGAGATGCACCCCGCCCGCGATCGTCGTGCTCGCCGCGCCCACAACGAGCCCGTCGGAGCCGTCCGCCAGCGACAGCCAGCTCTGACTCGTATCGCCGCTGCTCGACAGGTACACCCCGCCGTCCTGGTGCAGCTGCACGGTCGCTCCGGACTCATGTGTGATCTGGATGTGCGACCCCGCAGCCGTCGTATCCATCGTCACCACGTGCGCCGCATCGGCCGCTCCCGTGCTGTCTTTGCGCAGCGCATAGAGCGTGATCGTGGAGCCGTCGCCATCGGCGTTGTCTTCGATCGTGATGAACCCGCCGCCGTAGCCCACCATGCCCACGTCGCCCTTGTCCGGGCTCACCTGCGACGACAGCCGCAGATCCCTGAACGCCATCGGCTGGGCAGCATCGGGGCTGTTCCACGCGATGGCCTCGCAGGCGCCCGCCGGGCTCAGCGGCGTAGCCTCAGCCTCGGCGACAGGGTCCTTTGGGCGGGCGAACCACCCCACGGGACCCCAGGTGTCAGACTCCTGCGGCTGGGGCCCGATGCCGTCAAACCAGCTGCGGATTGCCTTGTTGGTTTCGGTGAGCGCCGTGTCGGCGATGATGCCGAGTTCGAGAAGTAGGTCGCCGATGGCCATCAGTCCGACAGAGCCGCCCGTACGGCGCAGTCCTTGGACTCTAGCAGCTTCCGCAGGCAGGCGGTCACCTCCGGGCCGCTATCGCGCTCGGCAACCTGCTGAGCCAGCTCAGCGAACGGACGTGATACGTCCTGCAAATTGGGCGGCAAGTGGTCGTACTTGAAATAGCTCAGGAGTGATTGGGTGCTTGGGTGCATCGCCGCAGTGTCGCCCGCCGCCGGCCGGGCGGCCCGTATGCTACACTGCGCGCATGGCGAAGTTCGTGACGCACGTTCTGGTATACAGCAGCCGCGCGCGGGAATATGCCGCCTGAGGCTTGACGCAGAGCGGCCGCTGCAGATCGCAGACATCAGCGATCGGTATGCCAAGCGCCGTGGGTCCATGCGTCGGTATCAGTGAGCCACAATGGTATGCCCGATTACGCCGAGCACCTCGCCCCCGAGGGGTACACTGAGCGCAGCGGCGTCCGGCTACGTGCTCGCAGCTTATAGCGTCCACCCCCCCTGACCGATGAGCGTCAGCGTGGTCGTGTCGCCCTCATCGGCATCACGCCTCATCGCCGTGCGCACGATCAGCCACCGCCCCATCACGCCACCGATCTCCGTTTCGAGCTCAACGTCGGCCGTGGTGTTGTTCGCCCATGGGATCTGCTCGGTGCCATTCCAGTACGACCAGCCGTCCACCACGATCTCCAGAGCGGCCTTGCGCCGGTTGCGCGCTGACAAGCCTCGCTTCGCCGCGCGCTTCGCAGCATCGGCGTCCTTCGCCATCTGCTCATGCAGCGTCACCGGCCTGAAGAAATGCCCGGTCTGCGCAGCCCGCAGCGACACCTCGTCATCGAGCACGATCGCCTTGAGCTTCGAGCGGGTGAAGTCGCC
>JBMYXJ010000761.1:0-1710 GCA_049608285.1 Mycobacterium sp.
GGTAGTTCGTCGCGGCGGACGACCTTGAAAGGCCGTTCCTCAAGTACCACGACTCCCATGGACTGCAGCATCGGAAGCAGCTGGCTCAGCGAAGCTGAGCGTCCGCCAAGATACCAATAGAGGTCCGAGATACCGTCCTCATCATGGTCGGTTAGCACAAGTTTGACCGAATCGTGCTGCAGTTCTTCGATTATCGCGATGTCTTCGAGAGCTGCCAGCGGCTTGGTCGCCTGCTTGTAAATCTCGGGGAAAGCGTTCGCATAGTGCTCGGCGGTGGCCTGGTCGATGGAGCCAGTCGCGACCGCCCCGAGTAGCCGGTCGGCCCAGGTGCGAGCGGCCTCGGTGAGTAGACCCTGAATTCGCGACTCGTTGGATTGCGAAACATCAACGCGATGTCGATCCACATCCTCGGGCAGGAGGACAGTGAAATGCACTACAGCCCAAGGAGATTCACTGACTCTAGCTTGGTAATCGATGCTGACACCGCCGAGCTCACGGACCAGGATCTCCTGCATCGCCAGGCGTACTACGGTCGTGTAACGGTCACGCGGCAGGTACACCAGGCACGATACGAAGTGGGCAAGCAGGTCGGCCCGCATGAACAACAACGCGCGGCGGCGTGCCCCCAGCTCGATGACAGCCATCGCCATATCGAGCAGTCCCCTGGCCTTCAGCGCGAAGAGCTCCGGGCGCGGAATGGTCTGGATGACGTCGAGCAGCAGTTGGCCTGGATGACTCGGGTCATCTTGGGCCATCGCCAGCGCGTCGTTGACCTGCCGAGCGATCAGCGGAATCTCAAGTACGTTGGCATTCGACGCCGCGACTGTGAACAGGCCGACAAAGCGGTGCTCCACCGCTGCTGAGCCCTCGGAGCCAGCGACTTCCTCGCGGACCGCCACGATCTGCGGGTATGCACCGTAGCGCAGGAAGCTGGGAAATGTGGCCTGCGCCAAAACCATCAGCTCAGTCTCGTCGGTCAGCTGCGGCGTCATGTCCTCACGCAGTCGAAGCACTCCGAGTCGGCTGGACGGATCGGCTGTCGCGTCGCCGTCACGCACGACGCAACGCTGGTAGCCCAACAGTACGAAATGCCCGTCCGCCAGCCAACGCAACAACGCCGCGACATCCTTGCGGTCCGGGCCGGGGAAGCGCTGCCCAGAATCGCTGTCCAACTCGTCTGCCAGGCCGCACAACACCTCGGCCATGGCGATCGAATCGACCACCACCTGACGGGCGTCGGCCAACACCCGGGGCAGCAGCGTCTTCGCCTCGGCGAGGGCGCGCCGATCCACCGAACTCGACAACTGGACATGCACCCAGGTCTCCTCGACGCCATCGCCGAAGACCGCTTTCGAGGGAGGCGCGATCTCCAGCAGTTCCCCCGCCGCCCCGCGCCGCACACGGAACACCGGGTTCATGATCCCCAAATAGGCGACCCCGATGCGGTGCAACAGCACAGTGACCGAATCCATGAGCATCGTGGCGTTGTCGGTCACGATCTGCAATGCCGGACCGAAACCACCGGGCTCGTCGGCAGCGTAGACCGCGACGCCCGTCGACCCTGGAGATCGTTGACGACCCAATTGGTACTGCGCCTCAACCAGCGCGGGAAGTGCCATATCGGAGTTGTCTGGTCTCTGCACCGGGCCGGTGACGGCAGCCTCGGTTCCGGTGGCGCCGCCATGGGGGCCCCGGTAAGTCTCCAGATAG
>JBMYXJ010000762.1:0-1710 GCA_049608285.1 Mycobacterium sp.
CGCCGTCTTCATTCTCGACGAGGTTGAATACGGGGCCGTCATTGGTGATGAAGTGTGTTTCGTAGGTGGCCATTTCGGGCATGGGCTCCCCTTCTCGTCGTGAATAGATAGCTGTGCGTTCCGTCATTTCGCGCCAACCTTCCCAGGGCCCCCGCGCAGCTTGCGCACTTCCGCCAGGCGGTACACCGGCTCGTCGTCGTCGCTGCGCCGGTTTAGTCCGACCGATCCGCGAGTGCCATCGGGGTTGTCTGGACGCTTGTAGCCTCGCACCTTCACCCAGCCCTCTTTGCGCCATCGTCGCCACGTCCGTTCGGGGATTGGAGTGTCGCGAATCTGCATGATCGTCAGGATCTCTGCGCTTGTGAATCGCATGACGTCGGCGCGGTTCTCTAGCCGGGCAACCAGCGTTGCAATCTTGTGCGTGGTCTTACACGCCGGGCAGTGGACTTCGGTCACGGCTGCCAAGTGCCCGCCGATGTAGCGGCGTCGGCGGGCGTAGAGCAGCCGCCCGCAGTTGTTGCGATTCTTCTCGACATAGGTCGGGCAAGGGCCGCAGAAGCGGTCGGGCTCGGGACGGTCGACTGCGCGCTCGATCTGTCCTACTAGCGAGTCGATTTCAGAGTGCCACTGCCCTGCGCTCTCGTCGCGAGCCATTGATTGCACATGAGTCGCCAGCCAGGCGGCCATATCCGCGGGTTCCGCTGTGTGGAGGGCGCGTGCTTGGCCGCCGCGAGACTCGCACAGGTCGCGGACGATGGTTGAGAGGGTGTTGCGCGCGGCGCCGAGTAGGCGGTCAGCACGACCCTGCGCGGTTTCGCGCCCCCTCGCCGTGTCAGGCTCGTACGGTGCCGGCAGCTCGTCGCCGCGCTTGCGGTGGCCACTGCCGCCACCCGTGCAGGTGCGCTTGAGTACAACGTCGGTAAGCGCGTCGAGCAGACCTGGCGTGCGGCGCTCGATGTGCCAATCGCCGCCAGATTTCGTGCGCCCGCCAACGGCCTGCACGTAGGGGCCCTGCGCGAGGCGCTGGAGCATCGACTGAAGCTCTTGGGTGCAGGGATCGCATATCCATAGATCAGTTGGGCGCGTGCAGGACTGGCACTGGCTCACGAGTTGGCGACCTCCAGGAGTACATCGGCGTGGCAGTTGATGGGCCCCAAGTTCCCACTGCGATGGATGCGACGGGGCGGGCACCAGCAGGCGAGGTCACGACCGGCGAGCTTGGCGCGGATCTCGTCGACTGTCGGGTAATCGGTGTAACGCCCGTTCAGTAGGTCGCACTCGAAATACCAGGCGGCGTAGTGGCGGGCTGCGCCGAGGTCGCAGTACGCGGGCCCGCCATGGTGATCCAGTGGAGACCCGTGGACCCGGAACATGGGCGTGTACCGGCCCGGTTCCTTCGTGATCCGAATGGGATTGCCCCATTTCGTCGGTCGGCCAACGTAGATCACACCCGGAGGCATGCGCCAGCCCTTGGTGCGTCGCCGCTGAATCCGTTTTGGGTTCATGCGAACACCGGCCAGTTGACGGCCGCGAGGTTGTTGCGTTGGTGGTCTTTCAGCTCGAAGGGCAGCGGGTCGCCTGCCCAGGCTGCGCCCATTGCAGCGATGGTGAGTGCATCGGCTTTGTTGTCGTCGCGGAGGTTGAGGTGTGGCCACCATTGGTTGACGGTGTCGAGGACTTGATTTTTCGAGCCGTGGCCGTTTCCGGTAG
>JBMYXJ010000763.1:0-1707 GCA_049608285.1 Mycobacterium sp.
GATTGTGCCGGCGGCTTCGTCGACAACAATGGCCATTGAATCCCCTTCCTTAGTTCGCTAGTAGCGAGATGTTGACGCCCGCCTGAATGTCGCCGATGCGGCGTTGAATCTTGGCGGCCGGCGCCTCTTCTGCGCGGCCATCACCAATCTGATAGGTGACCTTCTCGTAGTTGTCGCCGTCGTCGACATACTCGGCGTCTTCGATGAAATCTGAGAGCACCCGCTGGCGGCGGATCACTGTGGCCATCCCTCCGGGGAAGGTGTCGCGGCCCAGCGTGTAGGGAAAGTGGTTGTCCACCAGAACTTTCCCCGAGGCGTAGGGGGCTGTGTCGAACTGCAAAGTCTTCTGCTGAAAGAACGCCTCCAGCGTGTAGGAGCCTGATCCGGTGGCCTTGAAGACTTCGGGGAAGCCAAACGGTCCCTGCTTGACGCGCCGGTCGTAGTTGTCGGTGAGCTGGTAGGCGAATATCGCATTGCTGAAAGCGCCTTCGAGCATGGTCGACGGAATCCCGGTTATTCCGATGACGATGGAGATCATGTCAATGAAGAAACCGATCGCATTGTCAATAATGCGGTTAAACCATGCCGGCGATTTCCCCCCTGTAATCGTTCGCCAAGCTACTGCCGAGTGATGCGAAATCCTGCCCCGCACACCGGAATCAGGATGATCGGCGTTGAATACCGGCCACGGCATCTTGTAATCCACACCGAATGCCGGAGCGATGTTCACACCCCGGGGTGCGTAGGCGCCGTCAGGATTCAGAAACGGCTTGAGCACTTCCCCGAGCGACGAGTCGATGAGGTCGACGAACGTGCGCTGCAGGCCGTCGACCCAGGTGCCCGAGAAGCCAGTCACGCCTTGGCGGTCCTTGACGTCGATGCAGATGGTCGGCGCGGTTAGCAGGTTGGTTTGTCGCGCGTGTTCGTCGGGCTGTTCCATGCCCGGCTCCCACAGCCATACCTCAATGGTTAGGCCGCAGTCTCGGCACTGCTGCTCGACAACCGAGAGTAGGTCGTCCATTTGCCAATTCATCGATATGAACGGGCTGGTGTCTTTCCAGCCGATGCCTCCGCGCACCACGTAGACGGGGGTGATAGCCATGCGGCGGACGTCTCGGATGTCTAGCGGGTTGGCGTCGTTGGTCAGCAACGTCGCGAACCACGTGCGCCAGTCGACATGCCCGCTGGCCAGGTTGTTGACGAGATCCCAGAATCCGAGCTGGATTCGCAGGTACTGGGTCGCGAAGAGATACTTGATAACACTTACTGCATTGCCGAAAGCGGTACCCCTAGAGGGGATCTGAATTTGCAGGGGCAGGAACCACCACGGCCAGGCGCAGACCCGGGTGAGCCACGCCTTGTCGTGGAGCAGTTCACATTCCACGGAATCGGGCTTGTCGGGGTCGCCGAAATCATCGTGTGCAACATCCACGCGACCCGACCAGCGCAGGGTGCCGATGTCGGCGACGAAGGGGACGACGGTCTCTTCGCAACGCAAGGCGACCTCGGCCATCGGGTCCGAGCCCTTGAGCTTGAGCGTGCCCACCGGCACTCCCAGGCGCGGGAAGGTTAGCCGCAGGCTTTCACGGTCGCCGAGTTCGCCGGCCACCTTGCACTGGTTGGTGCGGAGCGTCGCAACCGCTTTCTGCGGCGGACGCTGCTCAAGTTCGGCTACATCTCGAGCGGCGCCCATGACCTCGTGCGGAT
>JBMYXJ010000764.1:0-1701 GCA_049608285.1 Mycobacterium sp.
CGCGCTCGCTGATCGGCCCGATTCTGCGGGCGGCGTCTTTCGGTACGGAGGAGATCAGTCCCAGTGTGGCGGCGTTCTCCGGGCGGATGATGCACGACACCCCAATCGCTACGCTGGTGGAGTTCCTGCACGCCCTCGAGGTCCATGACGAGACTGAAGGGCTCAAGACGCTGAAAAGGGTGCCGACACTTGTGGCTTGCGGTGACCGCGACCTGCTCACGCCGATGGACTACTCACAGGAGATGGCCGCCGTACTGACGAAATCCGAGCTCGTGATCGTCTGTGGTGCAGGCCATCTGGTCCAGCTGGAGCGCCCGGAGATCATCGACGATGCATTGATCCGGCTTGTCGAACGGGCCACACCGTCCAAACTCGTAGCGCTGACCCGCCGGGTGCGGGAGCGGGTGCGTACCCGTGGATGAGCGCTCGGGTACAGCTGAACTACTCGCCCCCGAGGACACCATCGCCTTCGGGGCCAGGCTCGGTCGCGAAGTCCGCGCCGGCGACGTTGTTGTGCTGTCCGGTCCGTTGGGTGCAGGAAAAACTGTGCTCGCCAAGGGGATAGCGCAGGCTATGGATGTTGTTGGCCCGGTGATCTCACCGACGTTCGTGCTGGCCCGGGTGCACCGAGCGCGCCGCGTGGGCGCACCCGCCATGGTGCACGTCGATCTGTACCGGCTGCTGGATCAAGCGTCAGTGGATCTGCTCGGTGAGTTGGATTCACTAGACCTCGACACCGACCTCGAGGACGCCGTGGTGGTCGTCGAATGGGGAGAGGGAGTCGCCGAACGACTTTCCGACAGCCACCTCGACATCCGGCTCGAGCGCGCACCGGACACCGATATCCGCACCGCGATCTGGCAATGGAGCCGGCCGTGAGCAGACTGCTGCTGGCGATCGATACCGCCACACCCGCTGTCACGGCAGGGATCGTCCACCTCGTCGGCGATGTCGCCCAAGTCCTTGCCGAGCAGGTGACCATCGATCCTCGCGCGCACGCGGAACGCCTCACCCCCAATGTCGTCGGGGCGTTGAGCGACGCGAACGTGGCAGTCGATCAACTCGGCGCAGTCGTGGTGGGTTGCGGACCCGGGCCGTTCACCGGGCTCAGAGTCGGCATGGCGACGGCGGCCGCATTCGGGCATGCCCTCGGCGTTCCGGTGCGTTCGGTATGCAGTCTCGACGCGATTGCTGTCGACACCAAGGGTGAAGTGCTGGTAGTCACCGATGCCCGGCGTCGCGAGGTGTACTGGGCGCGCTACCGCGACGGCGTGCGGGTCGAGGGTCCGAATGTGAACGCGGCATCAGACGTGCCTGGGGGCGCTGAGGCGGTCGCAGGGTCGGCCGAGCATGCGGCATTGTTCGATCTCCCGCGGCTGGCGCCGGTCTATCCGGGCGCTGCGGGTCTCGTTCGCGCCGTGTCGGATTGGACGGGCGTGCCCGGGCCTTTGGTCCCACTGTACTTGCGCAGACCAGATGCCAAGCCGGCGGCGGCATCGCGGTGAGCACTACCACCAACGCACAGTTCGGCCCGCTCAAGGCCGGTGACGCGGCACGGTGTGCGGAACTGGAAGCCCAATTGTTCGACGGCGACGATCCGTGGCCAGAGCGGGCGTTCCTGGCCGAGCTCGCCGCTAAACACAATCACTATGAAGCTGCGCGCGTCGACGGCAGGCTGGTCGGGTATGCCGGCATCGCCCG
>JBMYXJ010000765.1:0-1696 GCA_049608285.1 Mycobacterium sp.
GACCCATGGAACGACCTCGCTGCCGGCCCTCTTGCAGGCACGGGCACGGTTGAGGGCGTCTTGCCACGATCCCCACCGCGTGTGCTTGACCATGGGCAGTCCGCTGTAGCGTGTGCCACCCTGAGTCCAGTACAGCACCGGGCACGAGACGTTCGACAGCGACGAGATCTCATCCGTCAGCGTGTTGGAGACGTTCATGGTCCGGAACGCGGCGACCTGGTCACGGTAATTGCCGACCTTGATCTTGTTGCCGAAGATCGATTCGGCCTCGGCGATGATCCTGCGGATGACGATCGATCTGAACACTCCGTTGTAAAAGTCGTTGTGGTCGTTCTTGGTCGAGTTCGCACCGGTGTTGTAGGCGGCCGCGCCCAGGTCTTGGAGGTGCTTGGGCAGACGGGCCAGGGCGGTGGCGTTGTTATAGATCTCCTCGATCTTGGTCTGGCGCTGTGCGCCAGTCATGCCCCCGAACAGAGCCGACCACCCGATGCCCTCCTCGAAGTCGAAGTACATCTCGTAGATCTTGTGGCCCGCTGCGTTGACGGCGGTCGCCCAGGTGTTGATCCATGTGATGACCGCGCTGGTATACGGCCCGTTGATCATCAGGTCGGCCAGATCGGCGTCGTTGAGCGGGTCGCCGGTCCAGGCTTTGACCATGACCACGCCCGGCCAGTAGCTCGAATCGGTCTGATTGGCGATGGTGCCCGTGGCCTCGGTGGCGGCATCGTTGCCCATATCGATGCGGTCGGCGGCCTTGCAGTAGACCGGGTCGTCGTGCAGTACCGGCTCCCAGCAGATAGCGCGTCGGATAGGCATCAGAAGTCAAACCCCCCGACGGTGTCCATATGGCTGATCGCCTCAGCGGCGGTCATGGGCCCGGCGTTGGGCTTCCAGGCCGGGATCAGCCCGTCCCGCAGCGCTACGACGAACCGCTCACCGCCCGAGTGTTCGAGCAGGTTGAGGTTTTTAGGCGCGCCCCACTCCTTGAGCAAGTCGTCCCGCTCGGAAGAGCTGTACGGGGGCTGGTTTGGCAGGTCCCAATAGGCCATGACGTCGTCCGTTTAGTGCGTGCTGGCCAGGCAGGCCAAGCGTGTGATTCCGGTCCCGACCTTGAGGTCGACGACGGGCGTGAATCCCATGGGGTCGAACGTAAAGTGGGCGAGCTGTTTATTGACCGCGTTGTTTTCGCGGGCCACCGGGGGGATGACCCCGTACCGGTTGAACCCGCTGGGCCACGACGACGAGACCGCCATGCCGTACGCCGGCCGGGTCACGCCGTTGGTGATCAGCCCGCCGGTGCCGGTGACGGTAGCGCCGAAGGTCAGGGCCAGCTCAAGCGCGTACATGGGGATGATCCCTTGCGATTCGAGCTTGCACAGCCAGATCAGGGCGTCGCCGGTGCGATCGGTGGTGTCGGCCTCGGCGACGAAACACAGGTCCACGAGGTTGTTGACCCTGGTGATGATCCCGTCGGGCGACTGGTCGGTGGACGGCTCGAACGAGCTAAAGGCGGTTTTGGTGTTGTCGACGGCCCGGACCTCAGTGATGGGCTCGTTCGCGGTCAGGGGTGTTCTGGACGTGGCGGGGTTAGGCATCTCAAGGACTCCCTGGATGGAATAAAAACGCCCGCCGCCCGGTGACGGGGCGGCGGGCGATCGGCTTAAGGTGTGTGCATACCTGTCGCCTGGTTGTTCGG
>JBMYXJ010000766.1:0-1692 GCA_049608285.1 Mycobacterium sp.
TGATTGTGGGGGGGCGTGTGGTTGGGTATTGGTTGGCTGGGATGGTTTGCCATTGGCCGTTGCGGTGGATGTGGCGGGTGTGTTCGGTTGGGGTCGGGGTGGGTGTTGGTGTCCATGTGGTGGTGGGTACTGCGATGACGCAGCCGGCAGCGACGAGGGTCAGGGCCAACACGAGTGTCCACGTGTTCAGCCAGTGAATGAATCGTTGCATGATGGTTCCTTTTGGTTTGGTGTTCTCTGGTCGAAGGCATCAGGTCGGCCTCTCCACCAGACACCGGCCCGGGAGGTGAGGTAGGCGACTTGAACGCCCGCTCCGAAGCACAGCAGACGGATGAACGGTTCGGTCATTTCAGGCATCGGGCAGTTCCTCGTGTCGGAAGCTGGTTTCGGTCCAGTGATGGCCACATGCTCCACATCGGAAGTCGTGCTCGGTCGCACTCTTGAAGGACCGGTCCCACAGATGGATGACTTTGCCGGCCGCATCACAGTAGGGACAGACGTTCACGGCATCAGCTCCGGTATCGCACGGCGGGTCGGGTTGTCCCCGATGCGGTCAAGGTCGATGGCGAGTAGGGCGGGTGCTGCCATCCATGTGCCGTTCTCAGTGCGTAGTTGGATCTCCCACCGTTCCAGGCGAGCGTCGTACCAGAGCGAATCGACCCAACACAACAGACGAACGCCGTACACAGCCGGGTCGCTGGGGAGGATCACCGCCCACGGTGCTGGCACGTGGTGATGGTCACACTCAGCTTCTTTGTAGCCACGAAACCTGTCGAGATCGGTCAGATGACGCATGCCGCAGTGCGGTCTCGTTGTCGGGACGGTGACACGGCCGTCGATGCAGTCAGGGCAGTCTTCGCCGTTCCATACGCCGCCCACGATGTTGCCGTGTCCGCCGCACGTCTCGCACGTTCTCGATGCCTGGCGGTACACCATCGGCTGCGGGTCACTCATCGGACAGGGCCTCCGTGATGCACTCTTGAGCGTGCGGGCGAACCAGTCGGACGCGCTCAGGTGGGATCAAGGCGTACACGTCGAGTAGCGCCGCCGTCAGCCGCTCGATCTCGTCGGCGGCCTCTTCCCGACGCTCGGCCTCGGTCATCAGACGGACAGCTTTCTCGCCGTCCGATGCGACAAAGACCACAGTGGCGTCTTTGCGACGGAGTCGATCGGGCAAGTCACTCATCGGACAGGGCCTCCCTGGCGATCTGCCGTAGCTCTCGGTCGAGGCGGGGCTGACGTAAGACCACAGGGCCACGAAGGCCAGCGATCAGTTCAAGCGCCGCTGTCAGCCGCTCGATCGTGGCGTCCTTGGCGTCAAGAGCATCGGCCACCTCATGTGCGCTGAACCACAAGTGATCTACCACGGTCGGGTCGTCACCGTCAGGCGATCCCCATATCCGGGCGGCACGGTCAGCCTGTTGCCGTAGCCTTTCGGTCAGCGGCGTCGGGTCATTCGGCATCGGACAGGGCCTCGGCTTCCTCATCGGTCAGATAGCCAGCGTCACGCAGTTCGTTCCACACGGCCTGGTTGTCGAGCGTTGCGCCTTCCTCGGCGCAGGCTTTCTCCCACTGGTCGAGCAGTTCGATGAGCCAATCAACCCACCACTGATCGGACGCCGCCCGCTCAGCCTCCGCAGCCTCCGCAGCCTCCGCAGCCAGCGCAGCCCCCGCAGCCCGCGCAGCCCGCGC
>JBMYXJ010000767.1:0-1689 GCA_049608285.1 Mycobacterium sp.
CCCGACAGCCCGGATTGCTGTAAGTCGTTGGCTGTGAGGCGAGGCATAGCGCCCTTGTTCGCTTCGGTCGCCGAGTCATCAAGCAACTTGTCTATGAAGTCGTGGAAGTTGCCGACGCCCACATAGGTTTTCCGCCAGTCGATGGACGGCTGATAGCCGGAGTAGTAAGCGCGGATACCGGTGAGGTCCGCGTCCGTCCCGCCCCCCTCGCCAATCGATAGGCCGCCCCGGAGATCGACATAGCCCTCGGAGGTCGACACCGAATCCACGGAGTACTCACCCGAGGTGCCGTCCGGCCACTCCACAACCGCGGTGTCCCCGGCGGCAACGGACACCTCGGAAGACGGCCAGATAGCAAGGGGGCTCACGTTGGCGGCGGTAGAGGTCACCTCGGCGGCGCGACTGATGCCGAACACCCCGCGGGGAACGGTGCCCTTGCCGGTCATGCGGCCCATGGTCCCACCCATGTCGGTGGTTCCTGCATACAGGCTGACATTCTGGCTATTGCCGATGACCGCCGCCCGGTCTTCGGCCAGCGGAGATACCTCGCCATCGGCGAGCTCGGCTCCATAACGCGTACGCACCTTGAACCACTTCGGGCTACTGGCGTGCGCAACGAAGTCAATGCGCCAGGTGCCGGTGAGCTCATCGACGTTCGCCGTAGGACCTTCCTGACCAGTGAAGATCGTAAGGCCCGCCAGTTCCGTGTTGAGCGCGTCGCAAAAGTCCTGCTGGGTTTCGTAGTGCCCGGACAGCGTGATGATCTCCACGTCCGTTCCCGGGTCCGACGTGTAGCGAGTAGAACTTGTTTCCCAGCACTCGATCTGAAACCGGCCCGAGCCGGTGGGGTAGTAAATGCCGCGCGGAACGGTCGGCGCTTCCAGGTCGCTCCCGAGGTCCCGGTTGAACGATTCGGCCACCGACTTGGCGGACATTGACCACATGGTGTTGCTCGAGCTGAGCTTGGGGCCACCATTGAGGGTACCCCGCCATACCTGCTCACCATTCCCTGCCCGGTCCGCATCGTCATCGTACATCCACAGGTTGCAACGACGTCCCTCAAAGCTCAGGAACCGCGTCAGCGTGACGGCTGGCGTCGCAATGTTGGCGCCGGTTCCAACGTAGTGGGCCTGCGCCTCGGTGCCCCAGTAGCCCCGGGTTGTAATGGTGAACGTGGTGCCATTGGACACGTTCACCAAAAAGGCTTCCGTGCCAATCTGAATCACGTCGCCGTTCGAAAACCCGGCAGTGCTCAGCACGCTGATGGTCGACGCACCGCTCTCCGCGACGTCGGATACGAGCCAGGTGCGTAGCGTCGGTTGCTGGTAGCACCACTGCACGAGGTTCTCTTTGATCTCATGTTCTACCAGATTGAAGGATTGGGTAGAGCCCTCCAACATGCCCTTATGGGGTCGGCTTCGATCCTCGATACGCAACCCCGTGCGCTTCAGACAGGACTGACGAATACGCCCGTCGGCCAAGATCTGTTCCATGCTTGGATCGGTGACAGGTTCGACCCCCCACGCTTCAACCTCCAACCTCCAGTCGAAGTCACCGCCGAATGTACCGGGCATGACTTACAGTCGACCCAACATGAAGGTGGGGAACTCGACCGTCCAATAGTTCAGATGGTCTTTCTTGATGGGCACTGGATCGAAGTGGGCACCGCTCGCATGCATGAGATGCACG
>JBMYXJ010000768.1:0-1688 GCA_049608285.1 Mycobacterium sp.
CAAAACTCGGTCCTGCTGGCGGCGCCGGCGCCGGTTCGCCGGTCCAGCGACGACGACACTGTCGCCGCGGCGCCCACGGCTCGAACCGCTGATGTCGTTGCCGCCGCGGTGGTTGAGAGCGCCGCTTCCCAGCCGGACGACGTCGTCATCGAAGCCGAGTCCTTAAGAGTCGCCCGCTGGTGGAGAGGTCGCGATTACTCTGACGCGGATGCCTCCGGCGGTGAGGCGCTGCTTCTATCGAGGAATACCTCCGCCTCGACGAGCGTCTCGCTTCCTGAGTTCACTGGTCTTGTGATTCGTGCGCGAGGGGACCAATACCGGGGCGCCCCCAAGATGACGGTGTCGGTTGACGGAGAACTCCTCACGACGATCTCGGTGTCGGCGACGGAGTGGACCGACTACAACATCGCCGTCGCGGGAGAAGCTGGCGCGCACGAGGTGAGCATCGCCTACATCAACGACCGCCGCCGGTGGTGGCGAGGCGACCGAAACCTGCGGCTGGACAGCGTCACCGTTGTCGCAGCCGCCGTGCCCGATCCGGAGCCCCCGCCCGATCCGGAGCCGCCTACCCCGGGCATCCGTGATTACTTCCAAGGCGCCGATTGGCTTTGGAATCCGATCGCCTCGAACCCTGAGCTGGCCGACAACAGTGCGATCTGGGTGAACTACCTATCGGATCCGGATGAGTATCGGATCGCCAATCTGTACCGCTACTCGGTGGCTCTGGTCTCAGCCACGGAGATCACAACGGATACACCCCGATACGATGTTGACTTCACCAAGCTGTGGGGCAGCGACCCGTTCGGTAGCCGCACGGTGCCCATTCCCGAGGGCATCAAAGTGCCCCCCGGCTTGGATAGTCAGATCGCAATATTGGATTCCGCAACGGGAACTGCATTCGGTATCTGGCAAGCCCGATATGACGACGTCTCCGATACATGGTCCGCGTCGTGGGGGGGCGTGTCAGATCTCGACGGTGACGGTGTCGACCACACGGGCTCAGCGACGGCAACTAACATCGCGCGCTACGCCGGAGTTGTCACCGCCGAAGAGTTCAGCGCCGCTATAGAAGCCAACACCGGCATTGGTCACGCGTTGGCCTTTTCGAGCGACATCGCAGGTCCGGATTTCGTGGGTCCAGCCACCAAGTCCGATGGCAACAACATTGCCGGCGTCGCTGTCCCCATGCCCGAGGGCTATCGCATCCAGTTGGACCCCTCGGTGGATGTCGATGCCATCGTGGGCATCACGGACGCCGAAAAGGTGATTGCAAAGACCTTGCAGACCCACGGCGCCTATCTCGTGGATCAAGGCGGTGCCCGCATGGCGTTCGCCTTCGAGTTGCTTGACGACGCAACGTCGAGCATGCCGGGCGCGGTATGGGCCGATGCCGGCCTCGCCTGGGATTTCTACGACATGAACAACATCCCATGGACGCAGCTGAGGGTCATCGAGAGTTAGCGGAGACCCAAGGTTAAGGCTGTGCTCCCTATCGCCGAGACGGGCTAGGCCGGCGATGGTGTGCCGACGGCGCACGGCGGAGGTAGTCCCTACGTGCGACGGGTGAACGCGACGGCCGAACTGCGTGGTGTCGGCAGATGTGTCCGAGGGGGGACTTGAACCCCCACGCCCGTTAATAGGGCACTAGCACCTCAAGCTAGCGCGTCTGCCATTCCGCCACTCGGACC
>JBMYXJ010000769.1:0-1686 GCA_049608285.1 Mycobacterium sp.
CTGCGGCGAGCTGGTGCGGGCCCACGTGCTGTGGTTTGACGAGACCTACGACGGGCACCGCGACTACGGTTACGAGCGGGTGATCGAGGCCGCGCAAAAAGGCAGCCCGATTTCGCTGGCGGAGGCCTCGGCGATCAAGTGGTACTGCTCTCAGGCAGCCACCGACGTTGCGATGGAAGCCGTGCAAGTGTTCGGCGGCAACGGATACATGACCGAGTACCGGGTCGAGCAGCTCGCCCGCGACGCAAAGTCACTGATGATCTACGCCGGCAGCAATGAGGTGCAGATCACGCACGTAGCCAGGGGCCTGCTCAGCGACTAGCCTGAGAACCCCGACAACTGTATGGAGCTACGGGTGGAATTCAATAACGACACCGCGTTGATCACGGGCGCGAGTGGAGGGATCGGCGAGGAATTCGCCGTCCAGCTCGCGCGGCGCGGCGCCAATCTCGTGCTGGTCGCACGACGCGCCGACAAACTCCAATCGCTGCGCGAAAGGCTTGCCGCCAAGCATCCCGGGATCGTGATCGACGTCATCACCGCCGACCTCGCAGTACCGGGGTCCGGCGCCGAACTCGAGACCAAAATTCGTGAGCTGGGCCGGACGATCGACGTCCTCGTCAACAACGCCGGGATCGGCCTACACGGGAAGTTCCTCGACCAGCGGCCCGAAGCCAACGAAGGTCAGATCCAATTGAACTGCGGCACGCTGGTAGACCTCACCGCCCGCTTCCTGCCCCCGATGACTGCGCGCAGGCACGGCGTTGTGATCAACGTTGCCTCCACTGCGGCGTTCCAGCCGACTCCGGGGATGGCCGTCTACGGCGCCACCAAGGCGTTCGTGCTCTCCTACACCGAGGCGCTCTGGCAGGAATGCAGAGGAACCGGGGTGAAGGTGCTCACCCTCTGCCCTGGCGCGACGGAGACCGAGTTCTTCACGCGCACCGGGGAGGAGTTCCTCACCGATGGAAGGCAGACATCGAAACAGGTCGTGGACACCGCCCTTGCCGCGCTCAACAAATCCAACCCGACCGTCGTGTCCGGCCTGCGAAACAACCTAATGTCAGCCGGCTACCGGGTGGCGCCCCGAAAGCTGATGCTTGCGGTGTCGGAGCGGATCATGAAGTCCGACAACTCTTAGCCGTATCCCCCGCATAACCCCGCACGGTGACACCAAGACAGACTGTTTTTCTGCGCGGCTACTTCTTCCGGTCCGAAGCCCGCGCGCTCTGGTACAGACAGATGGCCGCGGCCGAGGCGACATTGAGGCTCTCGGCACTGCCGGCCATCGGAATTCGCACTCTGGCCGTCGCCAGGTCAACCACTTCGACCGGTAGTCCGTGAGCTTCCGGCCCGAACAGCCAAGCGGTCGGACGCGCCAACTCGGCATCAGCGAGACTGACGTCGCCCTCCAACGTGGTCGCCAGCACCTGTAGCCCGGCGCTCCGTATCCGTGTGACAACGCCCTCGCCATCGGGCTCGCTGACCACCGGAACCGAGAAGATGCTTCCCGCGGACGCTCGCAGGCACTTCCCGTTGTAGGGATCCACACTGTGCCCGGCGAGCACCACCGCATCAGCACCCATCGCGTCGGCAACGCGGATCACGGTGCCCGCGTTTCCGGGCTCTGAGACACCCAGCGGCACGGCCAACAACGTCGGCCCAGCCGCCAGGACATCACCGAGG
>JBMYXJ010000770.1:0-1684 GCA_049608285.1 Mycobacterium sp.
CGGCCTCGGTAGCATCATTGTGATGATCCTTACTGTCGGCGGTAGGATCGTACCTGCCTTCACGCGTAATGCCCTGAGGGGCGTGTCGATCAGGGCATCTGGCTGGGCAGCAACCCGCCGAATGCATGCAGTGACCCGCAGTTCTCCCACGAGGTCCTCGAGGAGGCCGTGCTGTCGATGGGCCTCACGTCGCACGCGCTGATGGCGATGGAGAGCTCCTACCTCACCTCCGGCGCCCTGGGGGTGGTCTGATGGCCTGGTACTACGACCTCGCGAACACACAGGCATACAAGCGTCGCAAGGCCTTCTCTGTCGTCACGACGGCGACCGCGTCGAGCGTCGATGTCGAGTTGACCATCCCCACCGGGTACGACGACTTCTGGGGAGCCATCGACGCTAACGGCTACGGGGTGCGCTTCTTCGCCGCTGACGGGGTCACGGCCATCAACCACCAGATTCAGTCGTTCTCGTCGACCACCCGAACGGCAATCTTCGAGCTGGAATCGGCGCCCTTGCCAAGCGCCGTCGACCGATGCGTCCTCTACTGGATGGTCTTCGCCCCCATCGGCACCGCGGTCAACCTCGGCCACACCTTCACCGTGAGCTCTCCCGCAACGGCGAGCATGGAGCTCGGCCAACCCGACCCCGCGAGCGCCATCCCTGTGCGGCCCCAGACGCCGAGCGAAGCGCAGCCAGCCGGCCGCATCGCCAAGGGCACCGCCGAGGTTCGCGACGTCTTCTTCGACCTCACCGATGCCCTACAGCCGGCAGCCGGGCTCTACAACGGGCACCGACAGTGGGAGGAGCCGGGCATCGCGCAGGTCGACGTCTACAACAGCGCCGGCACGTCTCAGGCCTCAATGAATGAGCCCTCCGCGATGCGGTGGGTGTCCGTCGACGTCGGGGGCGGCTCGCAGCGTCAGCGCCTGTACCTGCGCGCACGCGTCAAGGCGGGCACTGACTCGACCTCCTACACCCTCGCCGCCGACATCGACACCATCACGCCGTTGTCGACGCCCAACTACCGCAACCTCCCCGCGCGCCTCGGCGTGCAGGTCAAGAACCAACTGGAGGCCTGATGGCTGCCGCAAACACCACCCAAGGCGCGGGCGCCTGGGTCGCTCTGGGCGAAGAAACCACCGAGGGAACTTCGGTTACTCCCGACATTTTCGCGGCCTTCCGTACCGAGACGCTCAAGCTGGTGGCCCCCCGCGAGGGCGTCGAGCCGAACGGCATGCCCGGCGGGGCCATCCCGACCCAGCGCGACACGTTCGTCAAGGAGGAGCGGGTGGAAGGCGACCTCGTCACCACGGCGCGCTTTGACGACCAGCTGACACTTATCCTGCTCAAGCACCTGTTCGGAAGCGTCACCACCGGCGGCGCAGGGCCCTACACCTACACCTACACACCCACCCGCGCGGTGCCGACAAAGCCAAGCATCACGGTGGAGCTTGTCCGCGGAACCGGCGGCAGTGGCATCGACCGCGCCGAGACGTTCGCGGGCTGCCGGGTGGCGCGACTGCAACTCAAGGTCACCACCGGCGGGGTCGTCGAGTGCACCTGGGGCATCCTGGGCATCTCCTCCGAGGGGCTGGCGGCGCCGACGTCGGCCACCTTCGAGACGGGCCGCACGGTCATCCTCCACAACCACGCTACGAACTTCAGTTTCAACGGTTCCCAGATG
>JBMYXJ010000771.1:0-1683 GCA_049608285.1 Mycobacterium sp.
GTTGATGCTTCGGCGCCACCGATACCCGCTGCGGGATACGGGGCAGGTTCACGCGGACGGAGAGCCGGAGCGCGAGAACATGGTGCCCAGCCAGGTTGCTGTCCTGACTTCGTTCACGGACGTACAGAACAACCGCCTCGAAACACAGGTGATGGGGTGGGGGGCCGGCGAGGAAGCGTGGACGATCGAGTACCACGTGCTCTACGGCGATCCGACTGCGGAGCCTTTGTGGGCCGAGTTGTGGGAACTGCTGAGCAGGCAGCGCTATCTCGAGCGCGGCGGTGTGGACTACATCCGATCGAGCGCGATCGACTCGGGCTACGCGGCGACCAGCGTCTACAAGTTCGTGGCACCGCGCCCGATTTACATGACGCCGGATGGTCGAAACTCATACACGTGGGCGACGAAGGGCAGGGCGGGCACCGGGCAGGTGTGGCCGAAGAAACCCGGCCAGTCGCAGCTCAAGAATGTGCCGGTCTACACGGTCATGGTGGACGACGCCAAGGACATCATGTCCGCGCGTCTGCAGAACATCGAAGAGCCGGGCCCGGGATACGTGCACTTCCCGCTGGACTTCGGGGAGTCGTACTTCCGGCAGTTGACGGCCGAGCAGGCGTTCACGCGCCGGGACAAGAAGGGTTTCGCGCACAAGGTCTGGGAGCTCAAGAAGGGCCGACAGCGCAATGAGGTGTGGGACACGCTGGTCGGGAACTACGCGGCACTCTGCGCCTTGTACTCGATCGGGTTCGACCTTCAGGGCGAGTGCGAAGAACTTGCGCGGCGGACTCCGTGGGAGCCGCCTGCGGTGCAGGGTGAGCCTGCGCCTCCGGTAGCGCCTCCGGCGCCCGAGGTGGTGGCTCAGGCCCAGCAGAATGGTCAATGGCTCCGTGGCGGTCGCCGCGGCAAATGGTTGAGGTGAGGACGCATGGCGACGCTGCAGGAACAGCTCGACGCGTTGAAGGCTGCCCGTGCGTCCGGCGAGAAGCGAGTCACATACGACGGGAAGACCCGGGAGTTCCGCGACATCGCCGAGATCAATCAGGCGATCGCTGCGGTGGAAGGTGAGATCAACGGAGCGCTCGCGACACCGCGCAGCCGCTCGGCGGTCGCCTACTTCAACCGGGGGCACTCGTGAACGCGATCGACCGGCTGGTGACGTGGGCCAGCCCAGAGGCGGGCCTGCGACGGATGCAGGCGCGCGCCCTGGCCGATCACGTCACACGCATCACGCAGAGTTACGACGCGGCGACCGCTGGTCGTCGGACGGATGGGTGGGCACGCCCGAGCACGTCTGCGAACGGCGCGATGCTGTCGAAGGTTCAGAAACTCGCGGACGGCGCGCGCGACCTGGCTCGCAACGATCCCTACATCGCGAGCGCGATGCGCAAGATCAGGGACACGGCGGTCGGAACGGGCATCGAGGTCCAGTGGGCCGACGAGGCGATGCAGGAAGCGTTCGACCGCTGGTGCGAATACTCGGATGCCGACTGCGTGCTGAACTTCTACGGGCAGCAGGCCCTAGCGGCGCGGACGATTCCCGAGAGCGGGTCGGTGCTTGCGCGGTTTCGGCCGCGGCGAACCGAGGACGGCTTCGAGATCCCGCTGCAGATTCAGCTGCTCGAGCCGGACTTTCTCGACACGTCGAGGGATGGCGCGAAGCCGAAGGGCAGCGGATACATCCTG
>JBMYXJ010000772.1:0-1679 GCA_049608285.1 Mycobacterium sp.
TCCTGCAGAACAGCTTCGGTGTCGGCCCCTGGCACGCCTGGCGGCTTGGGGGGCGAGTTTGCACTGCGTGAGAAGCGCGGTGCGGGCGCCGGGTACAGGTAGCCCTCTTCGCGGTAGAAGGTATCGCGCTCAGTGTTGTGCGGTTCGGATTCGACCTCGGCGAAAGACAGCACAGGGGTGACGCAAGCGTCCGTGCCGGCGAATACAGCGGTCCAGTGATCGCGGTCGTGAGCGGCGAACGCTTCGGTCAGGCGGGCCCTGAGTTCTGGCCAACGACTCATGTCGTTCTGGTCGGGAAGGTCAGCCTGGTCCAGGCCGATTCCGGTGAGAAGCTCAGCGTAGAACTGCGGCTCGATAGCACCTACTGCGACGTGACGGCCGTCGGCACAGGTGTAGGTGTCGTAGTAGGGCGCACCGGTGTCAAGCATGTTCACACCGCGCTCGTCGCTCCACATGCCCATCCCACGAAACGCCCACATCATCATCGACAGCACCGATGAGCCGTCGACCATCGCCGCGTCGACCACCTGGCCTTTTCCGGAGCTCTCGCGTTCCCATAGCGCCGACAGCACGCCAACGAGCAGGAACATCGAACCGCCGCCGAAGTCTCCGACGAGGTTCAGCGGAGGAACCGGCCGCTCACCTGCCCGGCCGATGGCGTGCAGCGCACCGTTGAGGGAGATGTAGTTGATGTCGTGGCCGGCCTGCTGGGCGCGCGGACCGTCCTGGCCCCAGCCGGTCATCCGGGCGTAGATCAGGCGCTCGTTGACCTCCGCGCAGTCCTGGGGACCGAGGCCGAGACGCTCGGTGACCCCAGGCCGGAAGCCTTCGATGAGCACGTCGGCCTTGGCGATCAACCGCAGCACCATCTCGCGGTCTTGCTCGCTCTTGAGGTTCGCAGCCACTGAACGCCGGTTACGCAGTAGGCGGTCGCCGCCTGGTTGAGTGGCTGGTCCGGGGCCCTTGGCGGGACGCTCGATCCGGACGACGTCGGCCCCGAGATCTCCGAGAATCATCGCGGCATGCGGCCCGGGGCCGATGCCGGCCAGCTCCACTACTCGCAGTCCCTGCAGTGGTCCAGCCATGTCTGACCGCCCTTCGTCGGATCGCTCGGTTGACCGCGACATAGCTTACTTGTATAACCAAGTCGCACGACCACGGGGCATCAGCTCCTGGGTGACCCCCAGATGCAAGGGACTCAATGACCGCCATCGACTCCGGCAGCGACATCAGCTCGAGCAGCTACTCAGGTTTCGAAGACCTTGTCGTCACGCTCGCCGACGGCGTCCTGTCGGTCACCCTCAATCGTCCCGACAGCCTGAACTCTCTCACCGCACAGATGCTGACCACGGTCGCGACCACCTTGGAACGGGCCGCAAGCGACCCCCGCGTACGAGTGGTCCGCCTCGGCGGCGCCGGCCGCGGCTTCTGTTCGGGTGCGGGGATCAGCGAAGAGGACCACGCCAACTCCGGCGAAGCGGGTACGCCGGCCGAGGTACTTGAATCCGTCAATCGGTGCATCCGCGCCATCGCGAGCCTGCCTCAGCCCGCTGTCGCCGTGGTGCACGGACCCGCTGCCGGCGTCGGCGTGTCGCTGGCGCTGGGTGCCTTCTTTGCCGGCATGATCCTCTCCGAAAGCGAACTCTCGCATCGCGCGGCGCAGGAAACCCTGCCGCTGC
>JBMYXJ010000773.1:0-1668 GCA_049608285.1 Mycobacterium sp.
CACCGGTACGTGCATGTCCGGCCCGAGGAAGTGCCGGCCACCACGATCGCCACGCCGGCTGACGCTGTCAGTGGCCGGTGGCATACTGCCTGCTCGCTGATCGCGAGATGCGGCAAACCGCGGCGATGACCATCAAGGTTGAGGCCAAACTCAGTACATTCGACAAGAGCGCGTCGACGGAGGGGGTAGCTGACCGGTGAAGGACGGGCGCTGGGTCCAGATCGCCGAGTCGCAGTTCGCCCACGAGCAGCAGGGCCTCGACGCGATCAAGGAGGCCTTGCCCGACGCTCCCCCTTTCCGGGCTTGGGCCAATTTCGAGTTCCGCGACAACCGCGGCCGCTGGCATGAGGTCGACCTACTGGTTCTGGCCCACGACACGCTGTATCTCGTCGAACTCAAGCATTACCGCGGCATCTTGCGCGGCAACGACCACGTGTGGATGCGCGACGGGCACCGCGCCGAGGACTCGCCGCTGCTGCTGGCCCGCCGCAAGGCCCAGTACTTCGCTTCGCTGTTGAAGGACTCACTGCGCCAGAAGGCTGGGCACTTACCCAAGGGCGTCATCCCTTACGTGCAGGAGTTGGTGTTCCTCAGCCATCCACAGTTTGTCTGCGATCTGTCGTCGAGCGCGGCGATCAACCTGTACGGGCTCGACGGCCACGAGAAAACCACTGGCCTGCCCGGCATCTCGGACCGCCTGCTGGCTCCCGCCCGACGCGCGCCGGTCACCGAACACAACAGCATGCTCATCGCCGGTCTCATGAAGGCGATCGGCCTGGCGCCGCGACGTCAGCGTGAGGTTGGTTCATGGATCATCGACGAGCAGCCACTGGCCGACGGTGACGGTTGGCAGGACTGGCCGGCGTTTCACCATGTCGACGCCGAGCGCAACGCCCGCATCCGCTTCTACTTGACCAGTCAGGGCGCCCCATCGGCGGACAAGCACGCCCGCCAACGGGCGGTGACCTCGGAGTATCACCTGCTGGCGCGGCTGCGCTTTGACGGCCTGCAGGTCCCCGAGGACATCGTCAACGATCCCGAGCTGGGTGTCGGCCTGGTGTTCCCCCAGCCCAAGGGTGATGTCCCGCTCGACCTCTGGCTGGCCGACAACCAGGGCAAGCTGTCGCTGGAAAGCCAGCTCGACCTGATCGGCCGCATCGGCGACATCGTGCATTACGCCCACCGCAACCGTGTCGTGCATCGCAGTCTCAGCCCCCGCTGCATCGCGATCCGCGAGCGCCACGGCAAATTACTTCCCCAGGTCACCGATTGGGACAGCGCCGGCGTGCTGCCGGCCAACCCGGACACATCGGTCAGCAGGCTGTCCTCAGGCTCGCTGAGCTTGATGGCCGCCGGCCCCAGTGATGCCGCCCAGCTGTTCGCCGCCCCGGAGGGCCAGCGCCCGACCGACCCGGCCCGCATCGACGTCTTCGGTCTCGGCGCGCTCGCGTTCTACGTCCTCAGTGGTCAGGCTCCGGCCACCGAGCGTGGCGAGCTGATCGACCGGCTGCGCCGTGACCGCGGTCTGGATCTGGCCGCGGAGATGCCCCAGGTACGCACCTCGCTGCGCCAACTCGTACTCGAGGCGACCAACCCGAGTCCCGGGGACCGCATCGCTGATGTCGCTGACTTCCTCGACCAGCTCGCCACCGTGCGCGACGAGTTGCT
>JBMYXJ010000774.1:0-1658 GCA_049608285.1 Mycobacterium sp.
CGACCAGGGGACGTAACCCGCATAGGCTGTCGAGCGTGGAGCTCCAAGGCCTGGTGAGTTACGTCCTCTTAGCTTTGCAAGTAGCCGTCCTGGCGACAGCGGTGTATGCGTTCGTGCATGCCGCGATCCAGCGACCGGATGCCTATACCGCAGCCGAAAAACTGACCAAGCCAGTGTGGCTGGTGATTCTCGGCGGCGGCGTACTGTTGGCGTTCGTGCTCGGTGTCATGGGTGTCGCGATCGCAGCGGTCGCCTCCGGTGTCTACCTCGTTGACGTGCGGCCCAAGATCCTCGAGATCCAAGGCAAGTCGCGCTAATGCGGCGCCTCCTTGTTGCTGCGCTGATTTCATGCGCCTTGCCCCTCGTGGCGGCCCCCGGGGCATCGGCCACGCCGGTGGTGGCACCGCCGCCTTACGTCGACCACGTCACCTGGGCCAAATGGGGTGATCTGTCCAGTCTGCGGGTGTACCCAACTGCCTCGGCGCGGGACCTCTCCGGCAGGCCGGGCACCCGCACCCAGGCCAACCAGGCCTGGGCCGAGGTGCTCGCGCTTTCCCCCGACGCCGCCCTTCCCGGTATGAGAGAACAGTTCATCTGCCACTGGAGGTTCGCCGAACTGTTTGAGCCTGGCAAGAGCAGCTGGAATCTGGAGCCGTGGCGTCCTGAGGTCGGCGATGAGGAGATGTTGTCAACCGGGTGCAACCCGGGTGGCACTGAAGAGCCCTTCTGATGGGTTCCCATACCCGCGCTGAGGTGGCGGCGTTGGTCGATCACACGTTGCTCAAACCGGAGGCCACCGATGCCGATATTGTCGGTCTGCTCGCTGAGGCCGCCGCACTCGGGGTCTATGCGGTGTGCGTCTCTCCGACGATGGTGTCCGCTGCTGGATCGCTGGACAGTGGCCTCGTCACCGGCCTCGTCACCGGCCTCGTCACCGGCCCCGTCATCGCCTCTGTCGTCGGGTTCCCCTCAGGTAAGCACTTGTCGTCAGTCAAGGCCGAGGAGGCTCGCTTGGCGGTGGCGGCGGGGGCGAGCGAAATCGACATGGTGATCGACATCGGTGCGGCCACCGCCGGTGAACTCGACCTCGTGCGGGCCGATGTCGCGGCCGTGCGTAATGCGGTGCCGCGGGCAGTGCTCAAGGTGATCGTTGAATCGGCGGCCCTGCTGGAGTTGCGCGGCGAGCCGATGCTGGTCGACATTTGCAGGGTCGTCGAAAATGCGGGCGCCGATTTCGTCAAGACCTCGACCGGATTTCATCCTGCCGGTGGAGCGTCGACGCGTGCCGTTGAACTGATGGCCGACACCGTCGGGGGGCGGCTCGGCGTCAAAGCCAGCGGTGGAATCCGCACGGCGGGAGACGCTTTGGCGATGCTCAGCGCGGGAGCGACCCGACTCGGATTATCGGGCACGCGTGCGGTGCTCGACGGGCTCGATTGACCCTAGAGGCCTGCGAAGCAGGGGTCGTCGGTCTGCTTCGGGATCGATGCGTTGGTTGTCGAGAACTGACTCACCACACCGGTATCGGTGACGCTAATGGAGTCGGCCCGGATGTTCATTGGGTAGTTCTCGGTTAGCTGCGCAGTGAACGCGTCAAGCGCCGGTTGTACAACCTCACGGGGCAATGTGAAGCCCAGACCGGTCACGTTGCGCACCTG
>JBMYXJ010000775.1:0-1657 GCA_049608285.1 Mycobacterium sp.
GCTACGGGACCGCGAACCGCGAGCTCAAGGCGGCGCTGGCCCGGCGGGGCGCCCAATACTGCGCGACCGCCGACCTGCAGCTGCACCTCTGCTTCCCGAAGGTCTACCGGCCGCGCGAGGGCACGACCAGCGTGCTGTTTACGATGTTCGAATCGCGCGAGTACGCGGCGCTGCGCGACGTGTTCGCCCCGGCGTTCCGGCGTGCCGACCTGATCTGCACGCCGTCCAGCTGGTGCCGTGACCTGTTCCGCGACTGGACCGACAAGCCTATCCGAGTAGTGCCGCTCGGTATCGACCCCGGGCTTTTCCCGTACCGGCGGCGCCGCTGGGGCACGCACCGCGGCACCCCGTTTCGGCTGCTCTTCGTCGGGGCCCCGAACCCTCGCAAGTGGACAATCCTGCCCGAGCTCTACCGGGCCGCGATCGAGCCCCTGGCGGGCATGATGCAGCTGTATATCAAGACGACCGGCGCCAAGGTGTCGCCGGAGATCTTCGAGGGCTTCGGCGAAAGTTTCACGTGGAACAGGGACGAGCACGGCTCGGTCCTGCACGGGTTGGTCGATGGTCACGAAACGATCACGATTGACATGCGGCTCCTGCCGCGCGAGCGCGTGCCCGAGATCTACTACGGGGCGCAGGCCGGGATACTGCCGCACTGCGGCGAAGGCTGGGGCCAGACGGCCCACGAGGCGATGGCGACGGGCCTGCCGCTGATCGTCAGCGACCACAGCGGCACCCGGGAGTTTGCGAAGCGCGGCCGGGCCTACTTGGTGCCGACGCACGATACGCCCATCGGGCGGGGCCTGGATGGGGTGCAGCTGCTGCCCTGGCCCGACCTGTCGGTGGCGGAGAGTCTGCTGGCCGAGATCGTGGCGAACTACGGCCGGGCCACGACGGTGGCGAGACGGGGCTCTCAGGCCGCCCACGCGCTCTCCTGGGACAATGCGGCGGCGGCCCTAGCACGGGTGCTGCGGTCCGTGGTATAGCCGGGGGCGAAGCCCCTGGGCTTTTGGTGACGTGGTGACAGGCGACAGTGGTGGTGAACAGGGCGCGGTTGTGCCGCGCGTAGCGAGAGGGACGCCATGGCATACGTCGCACCGCAGCCTGCGCTCGACGCGAGGCTCATCGGGGCTATCGAGGATGTAGAGATCGGCACAGAGCCGGTCGGAATCTCCGCCGCGAACGATACTCTTCTGATCGACGGAAACGCGAAGGTCGCGTCTGTCGACGGGAGCGAGATCAACATCAACCCGGTGAAATCCGGGTTCACCAAGACGGCCAGCATTGTCGGCAAGCAGAAGGTGCAGCTGTCTTTCGACCTGTTCCTGGAAGGCTCGGGCGGGTCCGGCGGGGTGCAGCCCAAGTGGGTCCGGTGCGTCGAGGCGTGCGGGCACTCGATCGCGTCCGGCGACGACGGCAACTCGTCCAGCTGGATCCTGTCCCCGACCTCGACGCCGCGCTCGATGGCGTTCCACTGGCACGAGTCGCTGGTGCGTCGGAAGATCCTTGGCGCGTTCGGGACCGCGGTGTTCAACTTCCCGGCCGGCGACGCGCCTCGAATCAACTTCACGTTCGTCGGGCTGTACGAGGCCGAGACAGACAACGTCACGCTCCCGACCGACGCCTACCCGGTCAGCTACGCTCGCCAGGTCGAGCT
>JBMYXJ010000776.1:0-1654 GCA_049608285.1 Mycobacterium sp.
AACAGCTTCAACACCGTCGCGCGGGCAACCTACGCGCGGATTGGATTCAGTGAGGTGGGAACTTTCGCCACCGTATTGCTGGACTGAACTCGGCGCGACATACGCTCGATCTCATGACCGAGCCGGATACGACAGCGCAGCGTCGGGTCATCGTCGACGCACTCGTTCACGCCCTCGAGCGCAGACACGCGGTGCTCGACGCCGTTGTCGCCTCCGATGACTACGACGCAGCGATCGAGGCTATCGCCGACTTGCTAGAGACCTCGCCTGTGGCTGCTGAAGCGGTCCTGCGGCTGTCGTTCGATCGACTCACCAAGGTGGCGCGCCGCAGGATCGCTGTCGAGCTGGAGAACCTCGACAAGGAACTGACCTTGCCCCCGGCAGAGCTGGCCGGTGGATCGGCGCGGCGGCTGGCGTTGCGCCCGTTCGCCGCCGACGTCGACCACGACATTTTCGCCGCGAGGACCGCTGACATGCTGTCCAAGGGTGACGGCACCTCGGCTCCCGCGGGTGATCTCAGCGACGAGATCGCCGACGCGGTGACACGAGTCGCCGCCGAGGAGGCCGCCTGGTTGGTCGCTGAGGTGGGCTCGACGAAGGTCGGCATGGTGTTCGGTGAGTTGTCCGACGGTGAGGTCGATGTACGAGTCTGGGTTCATCCGAGTCACCGCAGGCAGGGTTACGGTACCGCGGCGCTGCGTACGTCGCGTTCGGAGTTGGCCGCCTATTTCCCGGCCGTGCCACTGGTCGTGCGATCGCCGGCCGCCCGAATCTGAACCCAACGCGACCTTTCGCACCACAATCGACGGCCTTGCCGCGGTGAACTCGCAAGATTCCCGCAGAAAATGGATCTCGGCGTGTGCGGCCGGTGCGCCTGCGCCGAAATCGGATCGTTACTCTTAACATCAGTCTCAATGGCAACATTGACCTCATCAGCATCACGAGTGGCGAGTCTGGCCATGGCAGCGACGTTGGTCGTCACCCTTGGAGCTTGCACGCCGCGCCCTGACGGACCTGAACCCAAAGCCGAAGAGTTCTTCGCCGCCCTCGCCGCCGGTGACACCTCGGCCGCAGCGCAGCTCAGCGACCGCCCGGAGGCGGCAAGGGCAGCGCTCAACGAGGCGTGGGCGGGCCTACAGGCCAGTGGTTTTGAGGCGCAGATCCTGAGCAGCAAATACGCCGAGGACACCGGAACTATCACCTACCGTTACACCTGGCATCTGCCCAAGGACCGCACGTGGACCTACGACGGACAGCTCAACATGGCCCGCGACGAGGGACAGTGGGAAGTCCGCTGGAGTGCCACCGGAGTGCACCCGAGGCTCGGGGAGAACCAGACTCTGGCACTGCGCGCCGACCAGCCGCGGCGAGCTTCGGTCAATGAACGGGGCGGCACCGACGTCCTGGTACCCGGGTACCGCTACCACTTCGCGCTGGATGCCCAGTCCGCGGGCGGCGAGCTCATGTCTTCTGCTCGGGCTGTGGCGGGGGCGTTGTACCGGTTCGACGACACGCTGGATCCGCAGCGTCTCGCCGAACAGGCCAGCTCGACGACAGACGCGTTGAGCCTGATCACCCTGCGGCAGGCCGACCACGACGCAATCGCAGACGCCATCGCCGACCTGCCCGGCGTGGTGATCACCCCGCACGCCGA
>JBMYXJ010000777.1:0-1651 GCA_049608285.1 Mycobacterium sp.
GACATGCAGATCAGCATGTTTGGACAGCTCAGCGGTGTCGACTCCGCGCCGGGCTCGTCGATCGACGCGACAATCGCCAATTTGGCCCAGCTGCGGGACGAGGGCTTCCGCCGCGTGTGGATGAGTCAACTGCCCTATGAGCCCGACCTTCTCACCGTGCTGGCAATTGCCCTGCGGGAGGTCGACACGATTGAGGCCGCCAGCGGTGTGGTCCCGATCCAGAACCAGCACCCGATGCACATGGCGCAGCGCGCGTTGACTGTCAGCCTCGCCTCCGGCGGACGGTTCCTGTTAGGACTCGGCATGACCCACGCGGCGGTTACCGAAGGAATGTGGGGCATTCCGTGGGACAGGCCGGTGCGCAGGCTCAACGAGTACCTCGACGGGTTGCTCCCGCTGCTCGCCGGCGAACCGGCCAATGCCGCAGGGGAAACCGTCACCACCCGCGGCGCCTTGGTAATCCCCGGCGCACCACGACCAGAGGTGTACATCGCGGCGCTGGGGCCCCAGATGCTACGGCTGGCGGGGCGTCGGACATCGGGCACCTGTACATGGATGACCGGCCCGACGACCCTGGCTGATCACGTCGGACCAACCTTGCGGCAGGCTGCGGCCGACGCGGGCCGCACCGAGGGTGCTGTGCGGGTTGTGGCGGCGTTGCCGATCAGCGTCACTGACGATGTCGATGCCCTCCGTCGTCAGGCTGCCGAGCAGTTCGCGATATACGGGACCCTTCCTTCCTACCGCGCAATGCTGGACCGCGAGGGCTTCGCCGGGCCCGAGGACGCGGCGATCATCGGCGATGAGCAGGCGGTCTCCCAACAGCTCGATGAACTGGCAGCCGCCGGAGTCGACGAGTTTGTCGGAGCACCGTTCGACCCGTCTGCTGAGGGGCGCTCCCGTACCCGTGCGCTCATGCGGAGCAAGGACTGCTGACCACTAGTTAGTGCTGGTGTGAGACCAGCCACAGCGGTATGATTGTTCTTACGACGGGTTCGGGAGTGACTGGCCCAAAAAGAGTCGGTGAGGGATGAAAGCCGGCCGCGCGGGAGTGCGCGAGACGCGCCCAATGTCCTCCCGAATCCGCCCTTTTTGTTTTGGTCGGCGCCGCCACTCGGCGTCTTTCGTCGAAAGCCACAGGGTGCCACTAGGTGGCCTGGTCAGGCGTCCTCCCGCATGTCGCGCGCGAGGGGAGCTCTCAAGCAGGCGCTCCCGGGAAGACAAAGCGAAGCGCTCCTGGGAAAACAAAGTAAGGCGCCCCCGGGAAGAGTCCGGGGGCGTCTCGAGACGCGGGAACAGCCTAGAAGGCCGCTTCGTCCAGTTCCATAACTTCGTTGTCCAGGTTCTCCACGACCGACCTGGTGCTGGTGAGTAGCGGCAGGAAATTCTTGGCGAAGAACGATGCGACCGCGACCTTGCCTTCGTAGAAGGCGCGGTCATCAGCGGACATGTTCTCCCCGGCTCCGGCGTCGAGCTTCTCGATTGCCACTGCCGCCTGCCGTTGCAGCAGCCACCCTAGAACCAGGTCGCCAACGCTCATCAGGAAGCGCACGGAACCCAGGCCAACCTTGTAGATGCTGCTTGGGTCTTCTTGCGATGCCATCAGGTTGGCGGTCAGTGAGGCCGCCATACCCTGCACATCCTCCAAGGC
>JBMYXJ010000778.1:0-1649 GCA_049608285.1 Mycobacterium sp.
AGGTCTGGTCATCGTAGCGAGCGCTTCGATCGACGGCGCCCGGCAGGCGGCGGTCACCATGGACTGGCTTCGCCAACATGGCTACCAGGATCTGCTGGGGCGCTCGTGCGTGGTTATCAACCATGTCGTGCCGGGTAAACCGAGCATCGACGTTGAGGACCTAGTGCAGCAGTTCGAGAGGCATGTGCCACCGGGGCGAGTGCTGGTGCTCCCCTGGGATCGGCACATCGCAGCAGGCACTGAGATCCAATTAGACCTGCTGGGCAAGGGACTCCAACGCAAGATCATCGAGTTGGCTGCGGCACTTTCCGACGATTTCGACAGACTCGAACGGCGTTGACCGCAACGGTTTCCTCCCCGCCGTCGCCGGGAGTCACGCCCGGCCAGCCATCGACCACGCGAGTGACGATCCTGACGGGTCGGCGCATGACCGATCTCGTGCTGCCGTCGGCAGCACCGATCGAGACCTACATAGATGAGACTGTGGCGGTGTTGGCCGACATCCTTGAGGACACGCCGGCAGACGTGTTGGCGGGCTTCGACTTCAAGGCCCAAGGCGTTTGGTCTTTCGCTCGCCCCGGCGCACCACCAATAGAGCTCACCGAATCCCTGACCGACGCAGGCGTGGTCGACGGTGCACTACTGACTGTGGTGCCGGTCAGCCGCACCGAACGCTACCGGCCATTGGTCGAGGACGTGATAGACGCGATCGCAGTGCTCGACGAAACACCGGAGTTCAATCGTCAAGCGTTGTACCGCTTTGTCGCGGTAGTACTGCCATTGACGGCTTCGGTGATCTCCACGGTATCGGTGCTGTCATGGGCCGCCACCGGACGTCACTGGGGATGGGCGTTGGCATTGGGCGTGTTGGGCCTGGGCCTTTTGGGCGGCAGCCTGTTAGCAGAGAACCGCTACCGCAACCTCGATATTGCCGAGAGTCTGATGGCATCGTCGTTGCTGACGCTGGGAGTTGGGGTGACGCTTGCCGTCCCGCTTCCACGCGGGGTGGAAACACTTGGGGCACCACAGATTGCGGGTGCCGGCGCCCTCCTGCTGCTGTTCGTGCTGGCAACCCGCGGCGGCCCGAAGCGACGCGCCGAGGTTGCAGCGTTCCTTGCGGTGATCGCCACAGCGGTGACGATGGCAGCAGTAGCGGTCGGGTATGGCTGGGGCACCTGGGTACCGTCGGGTGCGATCGCATTCGGACTGATCATCGTGACCAACGCGGCCAAACTTACAGTCGCCGTTGCGCGGATCGCGTTGCCCCCGATACCGGCGCCAGGGGAGACGGTAACCAACGATGAGCTGTTGGATCCGGTTGCGACAACCGATACCTCGGAGGAATCAGAGACCTGGCAGGCGATCATTGCATCGGTCCCGGACTCCGCGGCCCGATTGACCGAGCGAAGCCAACTGGCCCGACGGCTGCTGATCGGATTCCTGGCGGCAGCGGCATTGACCCTGTCAGTCGGGGCGATAGCTGTGGTGGTCCAAGGACACTTCTTTACGCACAGCCTGATCGTTGCCGGCCTGGTGACGGTGGTGTGCGGATTCCGCTCACGGCTCTACGCCGAACGCTGGTGTGCATGGGCGTTGATGGCAGCGGCGTTAGCGATTCCGACTGGCGTGGCGGTGCGGCTGTGTCTGTG
>JBMYXJ010000779.1:0-1639 GCA_049608285.1 Mycobacterium sp.
GCGAATAACGTCACCGGCGTAGCCTTCGATCATCTACTCCCCCAGTAGGCCGTGCCATGGCCCAAGCAACCAAAGGGACCCCACGTTATGACAAGAGTTGTCACCCTTCTGAATCAAAAGGGCGGCGTCGGCAAGAGCACTGCGACGGTGAATCTTGCCGCGATCCGCGCTGAGCGACTTGGCCGAGACTTAGAGGAGGACGCCGACTCCCCCGTCGCTGCCGTGTCGATCGACCCGCAAGGTTCCGCTAAGTGGTGGGCGAAGCAGGTCGACGATCTACCCTTTTACCTTGTTCAGGCACACGACGACCCCCTCGAATGGCTCGGGCAACTGAACAACCTTCCAAGCATCGCCGAGGTCTACGTCGACACTGCCGGCTGGTTTGATCTGGACCCAGATGCCGGCGGGGACGGCCTCGGTAGCGGATACTCCGCCGATGCACTCAGAACTGTGTTGGACGTGACAGACGAGGTGCTCGTGCCGATCCTCACCGAGCCGCTGTGCTTTGACCCGACGGCCCGAACCATCAGAAAGATACTTGAGCCACGCCAGCTCCCCTATCGCGTCTTCATCAACAACCATGATGGACGTGACGGCAATTATTGGCTGAACGAGACGCAGAAATTCGTCCACGGACGTGGCTGGCCGTTAGCTGAGACCGTGGTACGCCACTACAAGATTCATACGAACGCCTCCAACGAGGGATTGGTCGTGACGCAGTACAAGAAGACGGGGAAGGCGGCTAATGCGGCAGCGGACTTCTACATGCTCGCTGACGAACTGATGATGGCTGGAGTGCGCTAGTGGGACGGGGTGGGGTAAAGACATTCGACGCTCTCGTCGACGCCGTAGGTGACAACTCATCAGTTGACGGAACGTCGTCAGGAGTGGGTGCCCCGCGTGCGGGGCAGTCACGATCAGTTCCGCTGCGGGATCTGGTAGGCAACCCACACAACCCGCGAGATTCCCTGGGCAACCTCGACGAGCTGGCATCCATCGTTGAGTTTCAGTTGCAACCAGTAGTGGCGGTCACGAAAGCCACGTACCAGGCGATCTACCCAGACACAACGATCAATGCGCGGTGGGTAGTGATCATCGGCAACCGCCGATTAGCCGCCGCGCACAAGTTCGGTCGGCCCACCCTTGACATTGTGGTCAAGGATGACCTGGCTCAAGATCGAGGAACTCTGCTGACGGCGATCATCGCCGAGAACGTGGATCGTTCTGGTTTCGACGTCATTGAGGAAGCCAAGGCGGTCGAGAGCCTCGTGGGGGAGTACGGCAGTGCAGATGCGGTAGCTGAGCACCTTCGCAAGAGTAAAACCTGGGTATCGCACCGTCGGGCGCTTCTCAATCTGACGCCGGACTTGCAGGAAGCGACCCGGCGAGGCGAGTTGGCCATTCGCGAGGCCCGCGGACTGGCCCGCGTCCCACTTGAACAACAGGTCTCGCGCTGGAGTAGGCATCGGAAAGATCCAGCAACCGCCGATAATCCACCGGGGGAGTCAGGTCGGCAGGCAGATGGCAAAGCGGAGGCAGCCGCCCCGCAGGCTAGGTCGATCTCACGGGCTCTGCGCAAGTTCGATACGGACCCGCAGGCACTCGCCGCGGCCTTGCGCGCGCAACTTGGCGATACCGG
>JBMYXJ010000780.1:0-1638 GCA_049608285.1 Mycobacterium sp.
ATGTCCTGCACGTGCTCGCAGGCATGGCAGGTTTTCGACGACGGGAACCAGCGGTCGGCAACGACCAGTTGCGACCCGTACCGGCCACGGTTGAGAATGAGCTGGCCCGTCCGCTGCCGGTGGTGACCCTGCCACTGACTGACGCCCTGCTGGATTGTCTATGAGTTGATCTGTCCCACCGGCGGCGGGCGGGTCGCACCATGAGGCCCGGTAGAGCGGACATGACCTAATCAGGAGCCTGGCAGTTCCCTCATCAATGTCTTGTCTGCCCGCCCTACCGGGTGTCGCCACAACCGCCGGCATGGCCGGCAGAAGGGACATCCCCATCATCACAGATCGTCGTCATCGGCGCCGATACCCACCTCGATACCGTGCACCTGGCTGCACTATCGGATACCGGCAAACCCCTTGGCGATGCCGAGTTCGCGACCCGCCCAGCGAGTTACGACGCGGCTGTGAAGTGGGCGCTGAGCTTCGGGACCGTCCTGGTCGCCGGTGTGGAAGGCACCAATTCCTACGGGGCCGGGCTAACTCGGGCGCTGCAAGAGGCCGGCATCGAGGTCGTCGAAGTCAACCGCCCCGATCGCGCGGCGCGACGCCGCCGCGGCAAGTCTGATCCCCTCGATGCCTACGCTGCGGCCCGCACGGCGCTGTCCGCCGACAGCCTTGCTGCGCCTAAAGATGAACGCACCACCGCGCTGAGTGCTCTGCTGACTGCCCGTCGCGGCGCGGTCAAGGCCCGTACGGCAGCGACCAACCAGATTCAGTCGTTGTTGGTGACCGCACCTGCTGAGCTGCGTGAACGCTACCGTCGCCACAGCACCGCCGCACTGATCAAGGCCCTGGCCCGGTGCCGACCCACCGCCCACACCGACCCGACAACCGTTGCCGTGCTCACCGCACTGAAGACCCTGGCCCACCGTGCGCAGTTCCTCCACCACCAAGAACGCGAACTCACCGGTCAGATCCACACTCTGGTCAATCAGATCAATCCTGGGCTGCGGGCTGCTCACGGTGTCGGGCCCGACACCGCAGCGGCTCTGCTCATCACCGCCGGCATGAATCCGCATCGGCTGCGCGGCGAAGCCACCTTCGCCGCCTTATGCGGTGTCGCCCCAGTGCCTGCCTCGTCGGGCAAGACCACCCGTCACCGCCTCTCTCGCGGCGGCGATCGATCGGCAAACAACGCCCCGTACCGCATCGCCTTGGTCCGAATGTCCAACGACCCCCGCACCCGCGACTACGTCACACGCCAAACCGCCAACGGCCGCAGCAAGACCGAAATCCTGCGCCTGCTCAAACGCGCCATCTCCCGAGAAGTCTTCCGACTGCTCACCCAGCCCTGTGCCATCGACGACTACAGCGACCTACGCCCCGCTCGCCGGGCCAAGAACATCACCCTCAGCAACGTGGCCGACCACTTCGGCGTCTGGCCCAACGACATCTCCCGACTCGAACGCGGACTCAAACGCAACGACACCCTCGCAACCAACTATCGCCAATACCTCGCGGCCGCTTGACCTCTTAACACGAATAGGAGCATCAACTACCGACCACTCAACCCGCAACAGCTGGCAGCCCTCAGCGATCACTGACAATCGCCGCGTCGATCAGCGCGGCGATCTCCTGCGCCAACGG
>JBMYXJ010000781.1:0-1636 GCA_049608285.1 Mycobacterium sp.
CCACCGCCCCACCGCCGTATTACTAACCGGCATCGATCTGCGCACCCGCCTGGCTGAGGAGGTGCGACGGCTCCTCGACGACGAAGGCGTGCCAGTCGTAGCTACCCCGATCGTGCGCCGCGAAACCATTCGACGCGCCTACGGCACGACACCCACGTACTTGCACGGATACGACGACGTGCTCACCGAACTAGTTGAGGCGCTGACCCATGTCTGACCTGTCCAAGCGAATGGCACCGCGAGTCGCAAGCGCACCCGCCAAACGGGCCGCTGAAGCGTTCCATTCCCCAGCCGACGACATGCAGCGGGTCACCGTGTACATGCCCAAGACCGTGGTCCGCGCACTCAAACAACAAGCGCTGGATACGGATACAAGCATGAGTCGGATTCTGACGGACCTCGCACGGCAGATGCTTCACAAAGCGTAATGATGTAAGTGTGTTATTACGCCATGACGTAATAACACACTTACGTTGTTACGCCATGTTTTTACTAGTCCAGTAACGGCTCCTGCGGCCGAACCGTCAGGAACGGAACGATGCACTTGCATCCGTCGCGCTGGCCCCCTGCCAACGGTTCGGTTGGACCTCAATCCGCGCGAAGGGTGCGGCGGATGTCCTTCATGAGCAACACCAAATGAAGGTTGTCGGTGGGGCTCGGCTCGAACTCGGGTACGAGATGAAGGTAGAAGTTGCGCGCGTCGGTGGACTCGGCGTGGACGAGCAGTCCGCGACAGCCGATGTCATCAGAGAGCTCAATGAGTCGCGCGAAGACGTCTTGAAGCATCCCGGCTCCAAGGCCCGCGCGTTCGTGGTCGACAGCCACGCCGAGTCGAGCCAGGAGAGCTACCGGTTGGGGATAGCGGCCAGCCCCTTTGCGCACGCGGCTGGGGATTGCATCGGTGTGGAGCTGGGCCATGCACCAGGCGTAATAGGCGGCGACACGGCGGCTTTGGTGCTCGGTAACGACGAATACTCGCGTGGTGCCGGTGGCGGCTGACTGACGCGCGTAGCGGCGCAGCCACTCGGTCTGCTCTGATGAGCGACACCGGAAGTCGGTCAGGTCGTGACGATCAGCAAGCAGCTCGGGCGGTTGGTACGTCCTGCTCACTCGCTGAATGGCGAGGGACGTTGCATCAGTGCCCGCAGCCCCGGCAGATCGCAGGCCGGCCGCGCGTTGAGGGCTTCCCATTGTTTGAGAGCCGAGGGATCAAGGCCGAAGTGGCCCCGGTCGGCGAGTATTCGCCGGGCAGCCTCGGAGGCGTGGGTGACGACGAAGTCGGTCAGGTCGGTTCCGCTGGCGATCACGGCACGATCAATCAACTCCCGCTCCTCAGTCGTCGTGCGCAAGTCCATCCGTCGACTTCTGCGCCGGAATTTCGTGTCCATCGCCCACACCTTCCTAGTTTGTACGTCCATCGTACGGCCACATTCCCAGGTAACACCAGGCAGCCGCAGTCCCGATAACGAAGGTTTTCGGGAACGCGACGCGAATCGCTCGCAGTCCTGTTTGCCCTGGGGGGTACGGCCGGAACCTCTTCAGGTGTGCTGCCTATCCTTTGACCTCGGCGGAGGCAGGGAAGTGATCCTCGGAAAGTCCCCATGCCCGCCATAGGGAGCGGTTCTACGAACTGCGG
>JBMYXJ010000782.1:0-1633 GCA_049608285.1 Mycobacterium sp.
CCGCGATACCGCCGGCGATCAAGGCCAGCGAGGTGCGTATCCAGGCCAGGAAGGTCCGCTCGTTCGCCAGTGTGAAGCGATAGTCGGGTTCCTGTTGGTCGATGACTTCGGAGGATCGTTCGTGATCGGCAGAACTCATGAAACCGCATCTCCTGGGGTGCACATCATTGGTAGCAGCGTACGTCCCACACTGGGCGGCAGGTGCTGAAGCACGAGGTCAAGTCAGTCGGATCCCGAGGTCACGTAAGTCGGAATAGGTATGCGAACGCGGTGCGGGTATAGGCGATCCCCCGACCTCCGCGGCGAATGAGGTCGGGGTCTGCAGCCGCCGGCCTCTTCGGCATGAGGTAGCTGTCGAGTGCGCCGCGGTCTATGCGGTACTCGTCGCCGCGTTGATGCACGGCAGCCACCAATTCCATGCGCGGGTCGAGCGCGGCGAGACTGGCGTCGCCGTGGCTGGTGTTGGCCAGGAAGAGTCCGCCTGCTTTCAGGTATTGCCGGCAGTGATCCCAGACCGGGCCGGTGTACAGCGAAATGAGCAGATCGAACTTGGGGTCAGGTAGGTCGAGGGGGGTGGTGTAATCGGCATGCAGGAAACTCACTTCGGCCTGGGTACCGGCAGGGGTCCGGCCCCGCAGCTCGGCGAACACGAGTTCTCGGTTAGCGAAGTAGCGTGCAGCTCGGCGGTCGACGTCGACGTAAGTCACCGAGGGGATCGCCGTGGAGGGTGCGACGTCGAGGTAGCAACCCGGATACATCGCACGCGCCGGCCCCCAGAGATTCGCGACGGCTGCAAACAGGCCGGACCTGTCTCCGATGGTCTGCCGGTACGTCGCCCACGTGGGTCCGGCGAATACCTTGCGGGCGTCGCTGCGCGGAGACAAGCTTCGGGCTCCTTAGGGCCGGACCGTGGACGTGGATATCGTGGGCGTGAGTACCTACCGGCCCCGAATGAAAGAACCCGATGAACGTCATCAAGAGTATCGGCCCGCCGTCAGGTTTCCGTTGCGGCGTCGCATCGGGCTGAGGATTCCGTTCGTGCGACTGGTGCCCCGCTCAGACGGGTAGCGCGTTGCTCTTGCCTGGGACTCCTGCTAGACCTAATCAGACCTAGTGATGATTCCCCTGCCCTTGGGAGGCGAGATGCGTCGTCCACCGACTCACCCGGCCGAAGGGCTCACCAAAGAACCCCGGCCTGCGACGGGGTACGCCAGGTTCATCGGCCGGGTCGGCGCGCTCGCGATATTTCTCGGCGTCGGAGCGGCGATCGCCATGCCCGCCGCGCACGCAGACAACGACGGCTCATCGTCGTCTGATTCGTCCAGCGACTCGAGTGAATCGGGTGCGTCGAGTGATTCGGGTGCCTCGACCGAGCGCACTACGGACAGCCCGGAGAACGACACCGCGCCCAGCGACCAGCGTGATTCGGACGGCGACGACTCCGACAGCGCATTCGCCGACGCCGAGACCGAGACTGAGACTGAGACTGAGACCGAGACCGCCGCGGGGGCCGAAACCGAAGACCTGGCCTCCTTCGATGACGAGTCGGACGACACTGGCGCCTCGACCGGCTACTCCGCCCTGCAGTCTCCCGGCGGCAGCCAGAGCGCGCCCCAGGAGATGGCCGTCGACG
>JBMYXJ010000783.1:0-1627 GCA_049608285.1 Mycobacterium sp.
TCCTCGATCTCGCCGAGCAGCGAGGCGGTGTCCCCCACCCAATACAGGAAGTCTGAACCCGGTAGCTCTAGGTAGCGCGATCCAGCGATGTGCTCGTGGAGGTAACGACCATGCCCGACCGGCAGGTATCTCAAGCTGTCGCGGTGCAGGATCAGAGTTGGCGCGGTGATGCGTGCGAGTGTGTCGCGCACATCGGACTCGACCATCTGTTTGGCGATCGCGCGGGACAAGCTCGGCGCCATCGCTCGTTGACGCGCGGCATCCCACCAGGTGCGAAACGCGTCATCGTCGGCAACGCTCGGCGCGATGATCTTCAGTATGTTGAATTCTCGGACGAGTGCATCCCGCTCCATCGCGGCGGTAATGAACGGATTCTCCGACGAGTTCACCTTTGCACCGAACGGATAGTCAGGCGCCCACCGTATCCGCGCCGCTCCGTTAACGATCACCAGGCTGCGCACCCGCTCGGGGTACTCGGCGGCCAGAACCAGTCCGGTCATCGCGCCGTAAGCCGGAGCAAGGATCGTAGCCTGTTGGCAGTCGACGGCATTCATCACCGCGATCGCATCCTCAGCCCAGAACTTCCGCCCCATCACGTCCATCGAGTGCACGCGCGATGAGAGGCCAATTCCGCGCTCGTCCAACCGGATCACCCGGCTGAAAGATGCAAGGCTGCGATGGAAGCGGTACATCGATGGCTCGGCGTCAATCGAGTCAATCGGGATAAACGGCCCAGGCATCACGAGCAGATCGACCGGGCCATCGCCCACCACCTGGTAGGCAATGTCCATATCGTCGCACCTGGTGTAATGCGTCTGCGTAACCCCCGCCACCGTGTCAGGCTAGTTCAGGCCGCCGAAGAGGTCGGCTATTTCGATGCTGGTAGCAACGGGCAGGGTAGTACGGGTCGCTTGATGATCGCTGGTCCCAACCAAACGAAAGGTTCCACGGGAGGGGACACTTTCGTCGACACCGATTCTCGCGATCTGGGCAACGCGGCGAACGCTATGCCCTCACAGTCTCTCCTTCACCGCCGCGGACAGGCGGGCGCCGTCGGCCTGTCCGGCCGCGATCGCGGTGGCCGCCTTCATCACCTGCCCCATCTGGCGCATACTCGGCCGTTCCCCGATTTCCTCAGCGACTTGGGCGATCGCGGTGTCGGCCACGTCCGCCACTTCGGCGTCGGTCAGCGGCGTCGGCAGATACTCATCGATGACGCGCATCTCGGCGTGTTCGGTGGCGGCCAGTTCGCCGCGCCCGTTCTGGGTGTAGATCTCGGCCGACTCGACGCGCTTCTTCGATTCGCGGGCGAGCACCTTGACAACTTCGTCATCGGAAAGCTCACGCGCGGATTTGCCGGAAACTTCTTCAGTCTGGACCGCCGACAACAGCATCCGCAGCGTCGCAGTTCTTAACCGGTCCTGGGACTTCATGGCCGCGGTGAGGTCTGAACGCAGCCGTGTTTTGAGTTCCGACATAATGCAAACGCTACCCGGCGCGCAGCATCAGACTCTGCGAGGCCCGCGGATCCCTATCAATTCAGCAGTCATCGACAAGGTGCGACAGCACGGATGTGTGCGAACGCCTGACAACCGAATGCAGGTGCCTTGTAGAAAACTGGTCCCGC
>JBMYXJ010000784.1:0-1624 GCA_049608285.1 Mycobacterium sp.
TGCCGGACGTATCCGACTCGGTCACGGTGAGCGCCGTCATGGCGATATCGGTGGCACCCAAGATCACCAGGACGCGGGCGTAGTCGTAGCCCACGGTGTCGATCTCGGCGGTGGTCAGGCTTGCGTTGTCCACGATGGCGGCCGGGGCCGTGACCATCACGAACTTGTCGCACTGCGGAAGGGAATTCGCACCCATGATTCTGTCCTCTGAGAGAGGCGCCCGCTCGGGGCGCCTTCTGGTCTGTGTTGCTCGCCGTCTGCGGCGGTGATTACTCGCCGATCAGGGCGACGACGGGGCCTGCGGTGGAGTTGTCGCCGAGCTCGTGCCAGACGATGTCGACACGCTCGGTGGCCTTCATCCCGATCTGGTCGTTCGCCGCGTAGAGCTCCGTCAGCATCTGCATGCGGATCTGTCGGCGATCGCCCATCGTCACGGCTTTGGGGAAGCAGCCGAAGGCGAGCATGGCGACGTTCGACAGATCGCCCGTCGAGGTCGGCATCACCTGGGACACCGCGACGGGATAGCCGAGGTAGGCCGGCCGTGGCCGGTCGCCGAGCATCATCATGGTGTTGCCGCCGGCAGCCTGGGCGAGCGCGTCGAAGGTGTGCGCCTTGCCCGGCTGCGAGATGAGCCACTGCGCGTCACGGAGCGCGTAGGCCGGGCAAACTCCCATGAGGGTGTTCAGATCATCGGCCGTGACCTCGGCGAAGGTGTCAACACCGGCTGCCGCATCCACCGCGCCAGCGGTGTGCGTGCCGTCGATGATCTTCGGGCGCAGCCCGTAGATGCCACCGTAGGTGCTGGTGCCGTCGCCGTTGATGAAGGCCTCGTCTTCCTTGTCCGCGAAGGCGTATGCCTGGCGTTCGGCAACCTTCATGGCCAGATCGATCGCCGCATCCTCGAGCACCTCGGTGCTGAGCAGGGTCAGCGCCGTGAGCTTCCAGATCGGACGCCGTCAGAGCGGCGTTCTCCCCCGTCCAGTACGCAGTCGCACCGGACGTCAGGCGCGGCATGCTGAGGGTGTCGCTGCTCATCGGCACCACATCGGCGAGTTGCCGCGCAATGCCGCGGTCTTCCCGAAGGTCGATCACCGCGTTGACCATCTCATCCGGGACGAGGAACCCGCCCTTGCTGGCCACGCCTTCGGACATGGCGCGCACATGGGTGTAGTTCTCCTGCACCCACCGGGCCGCCTTCTGGTCGCCGAAGTAGTGCGCCCGCACCCACTGCCCGACGCTGTACGCCTCGCGCTCGCTGCGGTAGCCGCGCAGTTTTCCGGAGAACGGTGCCGGCTGGAAGCTGTCGCCGGCCACCTGCAGCGACCGCTCGGTCAGGAACGAATTCGGCTGCCGGCTTCGCACGATGTTCCGCGCGGCTTCACGCATCTCGTCGACACTGCCGCCGAGCTCGATCAGATCGTCTGCCACATCGGCGCAGTTGAAGCGCTTTCCGAGTCGACGGATCTCGTTGTCGGCCTCCTCCCGCTCAACGCTGCGCATCTCCGCGGCCGGCGCCTCGGTACGGGTCTCGGTCACATCCACATCACCGCCGCCAGCCTGCGGCGCATCTTCGTCGCGCACATCGCGTGCGTCGGTGCTCTGGTCCATTTCTGGGCCCTCGATT
>JBMYXJ010000785.1:0-1620 GCA_049608285.1 Mycobacterium sp.
GTAAATGTGGACGTGGACGTGGAATTGGACGCGGAATTGGACGCGGAATTGGACGCGGAATTGGACGTGGCGAATGTGAGTGTCGATGTCGCGGCGCAGGGCGGTGACCTCGAGGACATCGCGGTCGACGACATCGCCATCGACGACATCGCCATCGACGACATTGCTATCGAGGACGTCGCCTTTGAAGACACCGCCCTCGACTCCCCGGCGGACGAGGACCAGGGCGCTGCGGCCACAGCCTCGGAAGAAAGCGATTCGCCACAACTGTCTTCGGGTGATGCTGTCTCTTCGTCGGATAGCGACACATCGTCGGAAAGCCAGAGTCCACCTGACACGGATGGCGAATCGAAACTCGGATAGATCGGGGTGCGCCGCCAACCCCGCGGACCAGCATCTTAGAGTGAGCACGTGCTTTCTTGCCGGGAAATGCGGTAGATCGGCCTCCTTCGACTGTAGTCTCATGTCCAACGAGGAAACCGTGCAGCAAAGCGTTGGGGCAGGTGAGGGCCGTCAAATACAAGGCCGCACTAGGGGTAGCTAGCCAGGGTCGCCGGCGGGTGAATTGCCTGGTGGCGGCAATCGCAGCGGCGCCGCTTTTTGCGCTGCCAGCCCTCGGCACAGCTACGGCTGCCTCACCTGAGGTATTTGACGCGCTAAGGCCCGGGGCGCGCGTGCTGACGCTGTCCTGGGGATTCCCCATCAGTCTGATCGCGCGCCGCACCGACGACGATCTACGTGGCGAAGTATGCGAGGAACGACGCACCTGCAAGCCGGTGAGCTATCCCTGGCTGGACAGGGGTCTCGGCGTGGCCCTCGTCGATTACACACTGCATTCGGAGGGGTCGCCTGGTCAACAGATCGTCTTCGGATACAGCCAGGGCGCTCGCGTTGCCTCCGGTTGGCTCAAAAAGCACGCTGGTACTGCAGATGCCCCGACGCCCGATGAGTTGAGTTTGGTGCTGATCGGCAATCCCGGTCGTAAATACGGCGGCGGGCACGTCGAGTGGGGTCAGCCGACGCCCGCGACCGATTACTCCGTGCTCGATGTGTCGCGACAGTACGACTTGGGGTCCGACGTCCCCGATGACCGTTTCAATTTACTGGCGATGGCCAACGCCTTAGCCGGGTTCGGTTCAGTGCACATGGACTACGCGGATGTCGATATCTACGATCCGGCGAATTACGTGTGGACAGAGGGGAACACCACTTACGTCTTTGTGCCGGCGAAGCGCCTGCCAATTCTTGATCCGCTGTACGTGCTTGGGCTTACTGAACTCGCCGATGCACTCGATGCCCCGCTCAGGGCGATCATCGAGGAAGGCTACGACCGCAGCTATCTGCCGGCCCAGCCGGGGCTGCCGCCGGCCGAAGCGGATCCTGAACCCGAAAGCCCCTCAGCGGAGCCGGCCCAGGCCGTAGCAGCCGCGGTCGCGGCGCCGGGTTCGCGAAGCACGATTGCTCAAGACCAGAACGACGCCGCGAACCTGCTGGCGGACAGCACGGATTCCTCGGTGGAGTCCGAGTCGGGTTCCGTGGTTGCTGAGGTGGTGGATGGCGGCGTCGTAAATGTGGACGTGGACGTGGAATTGGACGCGGAATTGGACGCGGAATTGGACG
>JBMYXJ010000786.1:0-1614 GCA_049608285.1 Mycobacterium sp.
GTTTGGGCAACACATTCTTTCGCACCCACCGTCCGGCCCGCTCAGGGTCGAATTCTGTTGAGATAGCATAATATTCGCGGTCATCTTCGGCGACGACGCCGATGGAGATCAACTCGATAGTACGCCCGTTGTCGATGAACTCGGTGTCATAGAAGTAACGCACAGCTATGTGCCCTCCTGCTTGACGGAACGCGGTCGGCAACACACCAGCGGTGACCGCGAGCGCCGTATCGCCAAACCTACGTCGAGGCCCAAGGTTGCACGCACCGGAGAAAACTTACGCCGACCTGCGTGCATCTAGTACGGGATACCCGCCGACGCGCCGGTGGGCGATAGTCTGGTGAGCGACATGAGTACTTGGCGGTCGCCCGGCGGGGCTGGTTGGGGGCCAACGATCGCTTGGCGGCTATTTCAACTGATGACCGCGGCGGCGCTGACCTGGGCTGCTTGGCGGCTACTTGGGCATACCCACTACCGGATTGACGTCGATGTCTACCGGATGGGCGGACGGGCCTGGCTCGATGATCAGCCGCTCTACGCTGACGGCGCGATTTTCCAGACCCAGGCTGGCTTGGACCTGCCGTTCACCTACCCTCCGCTGGCTGCCGCCCTGTTCTCCCCGTTTGCGCTGCTGTCACTGGAAGGCGCGAGCGCGGCAATTACGCTGACCACACTGATCCTGCTGGTGGCGTCGACGGTCATTCTGCTCACCCGATTTGACGTGTGGCCCAAGACCGACCTCACCGGTGAACCGGCGTGGGTGAGGCGGAGCTGGCTGGCCGCCGCGATCGTCGCGCCCGCCGCGATCTTCCTCGAGCCAGTCCGATCGAATTTCGACTTCGGTCAGATCAACGTGGTGCTGATGACGCTGGTCATCGCTGACTGCGTGCCGCGTAGGACGCCGTGGCCGCGCGGTCTGCTCCTCGGCGTCGCGATCGCCCTGAAACTGACACCAGCCGTCTTCCTGCTGTACTTCGTGCTGAGGCGCGACACCCGCGCCCTGATAGTCACCGCCGTGTCGGCCATCGTCGCGACGCTGGCGGGCTTCGCGCTCGCGTGGCGGGACTCCTGGGAGTATTGGACCGAGACTGTCCGCAACACTGACCGCATCGGCACCGCGACCCTGAACACAAACCAGAACATCGCCGGCGCATTGGCCCGGCTGGGTCTTGAGGAAAGTGCGCGATTCATCCTGTGGGCGCTCGCATGCTTCGCAGTGCTCGGCCTCGTCGTCTGGGCGGTGCGGCGGGCCCTGAGCTGGGGGCAACCTACGCTTGCGTTGATGTGCGTGGCGATGTTCGGTCTGGTGGTCTCCCCGGTTTCGTGGTCGCATCATTGGGTCTGGGCGCTGCCGACAGTGCTGGTGACAGCTGTGCTCGCGATACGGCTACGCCAGGTTGCCCTCGGTGCCGTATCAGTTGCCGGGTTGGCGCTGATGGTGTGGACCCCGATCACGTTGCTGCCCGAGCACCGCGAGACCGCAGCGTCACTGTGGCGACAACTCCTTGGAGGGTCCTATCTCTGGTGGGCACTGGCAGTGATCATCGTCACTGGCGCTGTCGCGGTGCGCAATGCCGGCCAGGACACGACGCCGGAGGCCGCTGCACCGGCCGT
>JBMYXJ010000787.1:0-1609 GCA_049608285.1 Mycobacterium sp.
GACGGCGAGCGCGTCCGCCAGCACGAGGCGCACCTCAGCCTGGGTCGCCTCGACGCTTCCTGACGCCGAGGAGTAACTGACTTCAGCAGCGCCCGGCGAGATCATGATGGTGTCCACGGGAAGCCCGAGGATGGCGCGGGCGTGCAGCTCGAACTCCGAGAGCCGCTGCGAGCGCGTGGTCACCAGCCCACTGTCATGAGGTCGGGGCCGAACGTCGGCAAAGTACACCTCGTCTCCGCGCACCAACAGCTCCACACTGAACACACCGCGGCCACCCAGCGAGTTGACGATGCGGGCGGCGATCGACTTCGCCGCATCCAGCGCTGCCGGCGAGAGCTGCTGAGGCTGCCAGGATTCCAGGCTGTCGCCGTCGGGCTGGTGGTGACCGATCGGCTCGCAGAAATGCACAACCGGGCCTGCGGGGCCGGTGGTGCGCACGGTCAACAGCGTCACCTCGACATCAACCTCGACCACCGTCTCCGCGATCACACGTTGCAGGCTGAGCCGGCCACCGGCGACTGCGCGGCGCCAAGCAGCCCCGATGTCCTCCGACCGCAGCAGTACCGATTCGCCCTCCCCGGGCGCCGCTGCAACCGGCTTGACCACGAGAGGAAAACCCGCGTGCTGCGCGATCGCGGAGAGCTCCTCTGCTGAACTGGCGAACCAGAACGGGAAGGTAGGCAGTCCCAGTTCGTCGGCCGCTAGCCGACGCAACCCCTCGCCGTCCAGTGACAGACGGGTGCTACGCGGGGTCGGAAACACCTCTACGTCGCCCCGCTCGGCGATCGTGATCAGCGCATCTGTAGCGACCGCACCTGCCTCGGCCACCACATAGTCAGGCTTCTCCGTGTCAATCAGCTCAGTGAGCGCCTCCGCATCGGTCATCGTGACCACGGCCGCCCGGTCGGCGACGGCATGCGCGGGCGCATTCGCATACCGGTCCGCAGCGGTCACTGTGGCGCCGAGACGCTGAAAAGCCAGGGCCAGCTCGCGACTGCGTTCCCCGGCACCAAGCAGCATCACTGCCGCTGAACCAGTTGCAGGCGATGCCGTCTGCTCAGTCATCGGCTCGTCATCTGTCGTGTCACTCATCGATCGTCCACCCTGCCAGAAGCCCCGGCGCAAAGAGTTGCGCCATGCGCAGCCGTGCCGGCGAGTCGCAATCTGGAGGCACCAGTTGCCTCGCAAATACCGTTGAGCGGCGGCGAGGCCACCATCAGCCGGGTGATCGCCGCACCGGACATCCCCATTAACGGTTGGTGATCTGAAATATTCAGGACATGGTGCGCCGCTTCTCGTGGATACTCGCGCTCGTGATCGTCGCCGCGTCGGGGACGTTGATCGGACTCCTCGGCGGCGGCGACTCGGCTGAGCAGTCGCCGGTGCCGGTACCGCCGAGCGCCGAATCGGCCTGGACGATTCCGGCACTGGCCTGCGTTTCGGCCTGACGCCGGGGCCGAGTCCCTGGGCAAAACTGTTGCCGCCCGCCCTGACGAATGCGCCGGAGGGCATGACGGTTTCAAATACTGGGCTGGTGCGCTGGACACCCGTTGAAGGCGTATTGACGTCCGGTCAAGTGACGCTAACGGTGGCCGATGGCGGCGAAAGC
>JBMYXJ010000788.1:0-1606 GCA_049608285.1 Mycobacterium sp.
CTGCCCTTCCGAACTCTTGGCGTCCTGATACGGATTGACAGGCGACAGTTCAGTTTCCGGTGGAACAATGCCCATCCGCTTCTGGTTCTCGAGGACGATATCGCGGTAGCGCTCGTAACCCATGTCGAATTTACCGGCGTAGCGGTCAGACCACTCCTTGGACACATGGTGGGGGGCATGCCCCGCCCCCGGGCACACATAGGAGAACCACGGCTTGTCGGGGGCGATCATTGTCGAATCGCGGATGAATTCGATGGTCTTGTCGGCCATATCCTTGGAGAAGTGATAGCCCTCCTCTGGAGTACCTGGCGCTTCCACCGGGTGACCGTCGTAAACCAACTCGGGGTACCACTGGTCTGTTTCGCCGCCCATGAACCCGTAGAACCGGTCGAAGCCACGCGATAACGGCCAATGCCGTCGGGACGCCGCCAGATTGGACTCCTCCAGCGGTGTCAGGTGCCACTTGCCCACGCAGAACGTGCTGTAGCCCTGCTCGCCGAGCACCTCTGAGATCAGCGCGGTGTCGTTGGGGATTCGCCCATTGATGCCGGGGAAGCCCTCGGTGAACTCTTCGACGACGGCCATCCCCACCGTCGTGGCGTTGCGGCCTGTCAGCAACGAGGCTCTGGTCGGTGAACATAACGCGGTGGTGTGGAACTGCGAAAGCCGCACGCCATGTTCAGCGATCCGGCTCATCGCGGGCATTTCGACGAGCCCACCGAAGCAATCCCACGTCGCGATGCCGACGTCGTCCCATACGAGGTACAGCACGTTGGGCGCGTCCGGCTGCGCATTCGGAGCTGCGTAGGGCCCCCAGTCGGGTTCGGAATCGCGAATGTCGAGTTCGATCGACCCGTTGAATTCCGTCGTCATGGCAGCCTCGCCTCCATCGTGGTGATCGGTTAGCGACCGCCCGGAGATTACACCCGACACGCGCAGTTGGCGCCGGTATTGGTCACAGTGGGCCGGCGGCGGCGGCTGTCTGAACAGGGTCTACTTTGCCGGTGGTGTCGCCAAGTTGGTTGACAGTCAACATCGTTGCGGATTGGGAACTCCAAACCGGCGATGCCCACCGGACTCGGGCTGCGCATCAGCCAGGGCCGGCTAAGGCGCCGACGGGAGATGCGCGAAAGCCCTCGCCGCCGTTGGGCGTGCGAGGGCTTTGCGATAGTGCAGAACGCGGGCCTACTTCGCCTTCTCGAGGATTTCGACGAGGCGCCAGCGCTTGGTGGCCGAGAGGGGCCGAGTCTCCATCAGCGAAACACGGTCTCCGATACCAGCATCGCCGTTCTCGTCGTGCGCCTTAACCTTGGTGGTAGTCCGGATGATCTTGCCGTAGAGCGGATGGCTCGTGCGATCTTCCAACTCGACGACGATGGTCTTCTGCATCTTGTCGCTGACGACGTAGCCGATCGCGGTCTTACGGCGACCGCGCGGCTTCTCGGTGCGCGGGGTCCGTTTGGGTCCGGGCTGAGTGCCCTTTTTCGCATTGACTTCAGCCATTATGAATCCTCACCTTCGGGCCCGGCGGCCAGACCCAATTCACGTTCGCGCAGCACGGTGTAAACGCGTGCGATCTCCTGCCGCACGACGCGCAGTCGGCGGT
>JBMYXJ010000789.1:0-1595 GCA_049608285.1 Mycobacterium sp.
CATTGCGCCCGCCCTTCTCGGCGCGCCCGGCACCATTCTGCTGCCCAGGCTCTGAGCGTCACGGGCACGGCTGGGCGGTCCGGCAGCGCGGGGAGGGCGCCGGCGATATCCCATCCGACATCGAGCCCGGCGAAGTATCTTGCGCCGAACACCGGCCCGGAGAATTCCGCTTTCTCCGCGACGCTGCCCGCAGACGCCTCCCAGCCTGGACACATAACGAGCGCTTGGCACGTGTGCATCAGCTCCATCGTCGCCGTGAGCCAAAACTCATCGATAAGGGTGCGGTCGTAGTCCCTGTACATCGTATGGGGGATGACCGGCACGGCGCCGGCGCACGCGACAGCAAAGCCCACCTGTGAGGCGGTGTGGATGTGTCGCGAGAGCTGCTCGCCGTCGTCAGCGCGGAACGGGCCGGCGACGTAGACGCGGGGCATGGTTTGCAGTGTCATTGCGAACCTCTTTTCGGGTAAAAGCAGATTCCGCCGTACGCCGTGGGTCCGCTGCCTGCATCACAAACGCTGCACTGGTGCCAGGCGAATGGGCCGTCCCGTTGGTCATCGGTGACGACAAGCTCACCGCGCTTAGCTTCAAACTCGGACCTGCAATTTCGGCACGTCCCCGCCCAGATCTGCTCGCTCTTTGGCGTGCCCTTTCTGATGAGCCTCATCGCTGCCTCCTCCGCTTGACGGATCGAATCACGATTCGAGCACCGCTGAAGCCTTCAGGTGGGCCTTCAGTGAGATCTCTGTGAAGTCGGGAAGCGGGGCAACAAAGAGGGACTGTTGTTGGCCAGAATAGAACCTTTGGCCTATCTCCGGCGACGCAAGCCGCGCGGCCTCTTCGGCTGTTCTTGCCTCAACGATATAGGGGCACTCCCACTCGCAATCATCTAAGGGGTCGTGTCCGTAAACAATCCACTCGGTCGTCTTGGTCGTTTTTGCCATGTCACTGCATCCTTTGCTTTGGCTCATCGTGTCGGGTCCGAAGTGACTCCCCGCCGCCGCTCATCCCGCCGTCAAGACGGTGCTCGCTTCGTGGGCCGCGCTTGAAGCGGGTGACCTCCGCCGCCGGCGCTTCGCCATTGCTTCCGTTCACGCGTCGGACGTTGGGCGACGGGTCCGCACCAAAGAGGAGTTCGCGCACGAGGTTGGGATCGTGCTCCTCCTCGACGACCGCGGCTTTTTCGCGCTGGCTTTTGATTAGATCGCTGGTGGCACCTAGGCGCGCTTCGTCGCGCACCAGGTCGCTCGAGGTCAAACCAATGCGTCCGTGGTGGCGGTCGGCCTCGTATTGGCCGTGACAGCGTCGTGCTTGCTCGCGCAGCTTGGCGTGCACGCGGTCCAGGAGCGCTTTGCGTGCGTCGACCTCGTCTTGCCATCCGCGCCCTCGACGAAGCTGGTATGTGAGTTCTTCCTCGGCGACCTCGCGGCAGCGGGGCCGGAAGTTGCGCCCGTCTAGCGGCGGGAAGCATCCGCGCCAAAAAGTCCCGTAAGTTTCACCGTCCCGAGTGTGCTCCTCGTCGAGCACGAGCGAGGGTTTTTTATGCCACGCGGCGAGCGAATGCCGCCAGCGGTCGCCGATGAGCCCGGATGGCT
>JBMYXJ010000790.1:0-1594 GCA_049608285.1 Mycobacterium sp.
TGTTTGGAATGAACTGCCACCACCTTCTCAACTGCGACACCTGCGCCCAGGCGATGGCACAGGCTGAGTCCGAAGAATTCGAGCTGGAGGAGATCTCTGGCTACTACTGGCACCCTGACGACCCAGGCGAGGGGATGGAAGGCCCTTACCCGACGCGCGCAATGGCCGAGCGAGCGTGCGTCGATACGAGCGGTGCGCTGGACCCTGAAGACCTGGCCCGATGTGTCGTGTATGTCGGCATCCGGACCGACCCGCAGCCCGCAACCGAACACGAACTCGGCCACGCCCTCGCAAGCCTGCGCCAGTTCTACGACGCAGTGTACGGCGGGACCTCTGTTGACATGGAGGAAGCCCTCGAATCAGCCAGGGCCGTGTTGGGGATTGACGAGGACACCCGATGAGCCACCCCCAAATCGTAGAAGTTTGCCGCCTGAAGCACAGTCAGGGCCAGAACATCGCACCAGCCGACATGCCGGAATACGCCGAGCGGCTTGTCAACGTCATGACCAATTGGGAGCGGCCGGGCAAGAACCGGCGCTGCCACGGCTACGAGCTGTTCAATTGGGCAGCAGACAAGACGCTATCGGTAGACGCAACCCACGTTGCCGGTTGGGTTCAACTCTTCCACGCGATCGAAAGCGAACTCGACCGTTGGAAGTGGGTGGGGAAACGACCTGTCCCCATCATCGCCGCTCGAGGAGACATCACCGGCCACCCGTCGCGCGTCCCCCTCGACTGGCTGCACACGCGACCGGCCGAGGAGTGGGCTCGGATGTGCGTCGAGCGCCGGGTGTCGCCGCAGGTCAAGTGGCACGACAAGCCGGGGAAGATCGGGCCGCAGGTCCAGCCGACGCAGAAGAAGTTCGAGCGGCCCTGCGAATACTGTATGGGCCGGTGGTTTGGAGTCGACCCGGAATACTGCTTTGATTGCAACGCCACCGGCATCGACCCCGACTCCCAGCGCGTGTTGATCCCCTACGCCGGAACCCGAAGCTGGCGAGGCACTGACGCTGGCGGCTTCCGCGTCATTGGCGCAACCAAGTGCATCCTCAAGCCCCACGTCTACATCAAGACGATGGAATGGCAGATCGCGATGGCGAAACAACTCGGAGTCAAGCACGTCTCGGTGAATTGGAAGCACTTCGACATCGACGAGAACGGCGAGTCGATCGTCTACCCCGACAACGGCAGCCGACTCCTACCCCTTCCCGCGCCGGTCGACTACCCCGGCCAGGAGGCGGATGCGTTCAACCAGTCGATGCGAATGGCGCTCGATGCTGGCCTGACGCCGTTGGTTCAGTTGCAGCGGCGGGACCTGGCAGCTCCGGATGTTTACGAACGGCTGCTCGACATGAGGGCGATGCCGGAGAGTGAGGTGCCGGAGCGATGAAAGACGACAGCCTTCTGGAAGAGTTTCTAGAGAAGAAGTGGGAATACCTTTCCGCCCTGCCGGGGACACCTGAAACCAAAATCGTCACTGCCGTTCTCGACAATCTGCATGGACGCCGCGGATTGAGAAACGCTTTGGACGACATCCAGTACGCCACGATGTTCGAAATGCTGGAGGAGCTAGTCGAGGTGGTGCGAGAGGCGT
>JBMYXJ010000791.1:0-1588 GCA_049608285.1 Mycobacterium sp.
GCCAAAGCGCTGGTCAACGTCTATCCAGCCCGCGACGGGCAGCGCGCTCAGGCCGTCGTCGATAGCTTCGTTGCCGAAGACGCCGCTAACAACTTCACCTCCGCTGCGGCAATGGCGGGGGCGCCGGGTGCCCGCTGCGCGATGTCCCCGCCGTCGCCGGTGGCTTCCATCAAACCGCACTTCCACTGCGTGGCTGCCGTGGAGCGCTACGTTGTCGAGGTCACCGCCGTTGATGAGACCGACGCCCATCAGCGAATGGCTGCCCAGATTCTGATGTTGAGCGCCCCATGAGCAATGAATCTTGGCCCCCAGGTCAGACGGGTCAGCGATGACGTATCCCGCCGGCACCGTGGTCGCCGGATACACCATCGAGCGCCTCCTGGGTGCGGGCGGCATGGGCACGGTGTATCTAGCGCGCCATCCCAGTCTGCCGCGCAGCGATGCGCTGAAGATCCTCTCCGCCGAGCTGTCCGCCGATGCGGAGTTTCAGGCCCGGTTTCGCCGCGAAGCCGAGCTAGCCGCGGCATTGGAGCATCCCAACATCGTGCGGGTCTACACCCGAGGGGAAACCGTCGAGGGTCAACTGTGGATCGCGATGCAGTTCGTCGACGGCACCGACGCCGCGGCCGTACTGCGGCAGGGTCCGATGACTACCGAGCGCAGCATGCATATCGTCGCCGAGGTCGCCGCCGCTTTGGATCACGCCCACGCGGCGGGAACGCTGCACCGCGACATCAAACCGGCGAACTTTCTACTCACTGACACTGGCGGGACCGCAGAACGGGTCCTGCTCGCCGATTTCGGGATAGCGCGGGCACTCAACGAAACCTCTCGGTTGACCGCTGCGGGATCGATGCTGTCCACGGTGGCCTACACCGCCCCGGAATCTATCGATGACCAGGCCGTCGATCACCGCTCCGATTTATACGGGCTGGGCTGTTCGCTGTACCGCATGCTGGTCGGGCGTACCCCTTTCCAGGACGCCAACGGCCTGGCAGAGACCATGCTGGCCCATCTGATGACACCGGTGCCCCGGGCCACAGACCACGCGCCCTGGCTACCCACAGCCATCAACGACGTCTTCGCCACCGCCTTGGCCAAGAAACCCGAGGACCGTTTCGCTAGCGCCGCCGATCTGGTCGCCGCCGCCGAAACCGCCTTAGCGGCAACGACTCCCGGCGCTGCAGCCCCTCCCGCACCCCCGGGCGCCCCGCCGCCAGGCCCACTATCAGCGCCGCCACCGTCACCGCCGCCATCGCCGCCATCGCCGCCATCGCCGCCAGCCGAGGGGCTCGGGCCCCGGCCTGTTTCACCGCCGGCCCCGCCACCTGCACGCCGGCGCCGCTGGCTAGTGGGCGCCGCCGCGGCGGCCGTTGTCGCGGTGATTGTCGCTGCTGTGACGATCTGGCCTGGCACCACTAGCGATGCTCCACCGTATGCCGCGCAGACCTTCTCCCACACCTTCGGTGCCACAGAGCTTGCTGCCCGACCTTCGGCGGTAGCCACCGTGGGTGTCGCCGACACCGATGTCGCGCTGTCGCTGGGTGTTCAACCGGTCGGGATCGCCGTAGCAGACGGCACTGCCCCG
>JBMYXJ010000792.1:0-1587 GCA_049608285.1 Mycobacterium sp.
TGTAGATCTCGTCCGGTTGCTCCGAGGCGTTCATCAGGTAGCCGCTAGTCGTTGCCAACATCGCCTGGACGTCTTCCAGGGCTGTGTTCAGCAAGCGTGCCTGCGGTTTGAGCCGCCCGTCGCACGACTCGATCGTTCCGGTGATCTGGGAGGCAAGGTGGGCCAGCGCTTGGCCGCGGTCGCGCACGACCTTGCGGAAGAAGAAGTCCATCGACTGGATTGCCGTTGTGCCCTCGTAAAGTGAATCGATTTTGGCGTCCCGGATGTATTGCTCGATCGGGTAGTCCTGGAGGAATCCGGACCCGCCCAAGGTCTGCAACGATTCGGTCAGCACCTCGTAGGCGCGTTCGGACCCCACGCCTTTCACGATCGGGAGTAAGAGGTCGTCGATGCGATGTGCCATTGATGGATCGGCGCCTGAAACCAGCTCTGCCACATCGTTATTCTGGTGGGCAGCCGCATACAGATAGAGTGCGCGCAAACCTTCGGCATATGCCTTCTGAGTCATTAGGCTGCGGCGGACATCGGGGTGGTGCAGGATCGTGACCCGCGGCGCGGATTTGTCAGTCATCTGGGTGAGGTCGGAGCCCTGCACCCGCTGCTTGGCATACGCCAGCGCGTTGAGGTAGGCGCTGGACAGCGTCCCGGCCGATTTCACCCCGATAGTCATGCGGGCATGCTCGATGACTGTGAACATCTGGGCGATCCCGTTGTGGACATCACCGACCAGGTAGCCGACCGCGGGCCGGCCGTGTGCGCCGAACGTCAGCTCGCAGGTGGGGGAGGCTTTGAGGCCCATTTTGTGTTCCAGACCTGTCGCGAACACCCCGTTGCGCTCGCCTAGGGCGAATGTCGTCGGGTCGAAGAGGTACATCGGAACGTAGAACAGGCTCAGCCCCTTGGTGCCCGCACCTGCACCCTCGGGCCGGGCCAGCACGAGGTGGAAGATGTTCTCGGCGGTGTCACCGGCGTCGCCGCCGGAGATGAAGCGCTTTACACCTTCGATGTGCCAGCTGCCGTCGGTCTGGGCCACCGCTGTGGCCCGCCCCGCTCCCACGTCTGATCCGGCGTCGGGTTCGGTCAGCACCATCGTCGCCGCCCAGCCCCGCTCCAACCCTTTGGCGGCCCAAATGCGCTGCTCTGCAGTGCCTTCGACGGCCAGGGCATGGGCCATTGCGGGTCCCAATGCGTGGAAGAAGCCGACGCCGGGGTTGGCGCAGAACAACATCTCGCTGATCGCCCAGGTCAGCGCTGCAGGTGCGGGCACACCGCCGATCTCCTCGGCGATGCCGACGCGCCACCACTCGGCGTCCTTGACGGTCTGTACGGTGCGTTTGATCGCCTCAGAGACCGTGATGGAGTGTGTTGCCGGGTCGAACACCGGTGGATCGCGGTCGGCATCGGCGAACGATTCGGCGACCGGCCCCTCGGCCAGTCTGCGCACCTCGTCCAGCATCGTGCGCGCGGTATCGGCGTCGAGGTCGCCGTAGGGGCCGGAGTCGCCCGAGCCCAGGACATCGCCGAGGCGCAGTACTTCGAAGAGGTTGAACTCCAGGTCGCGAACGTTGGCGATGTAGTGGTGCTGGG
>JBMYXJ010000793.1:0-1585 GCA_049608285.1 Mycobacterium sp.
CGGTGACGGTGCGCTGACCGTGGCGATGAAGCACATCAAGGAGAACCCTCCCCCGCTGCCCGCCGATCTGCCCCCCAACGTCCGGGAACTGATTGAAGTCACACTCGTCAAGAACCCCAGCATGCGCTACCAGGCCGGCGGAGCCTTCGCCGATGCCGTCGCTGCGGTCCGGGCCGGGCGCCGGCCCCCCAGGCTCACCCCAGCAGCGTCGGACCGGCGCGCATCACCCACCGCGGTGCCGGCCTCGGTCGCATCCCATGCCGCCGAGGTCACCCCACGTGCCCCGGCAATCGCGGCCCGCGCCCGTACCACAGGAAGCCACCACCGCCCACCGCCGGCGCGCAGCAGTTTTTCCTCGGGTCAGCGCGCATTGTTGTGGGCCGCCGGGGTGCTCGGGGCGCTGGCCATTATCATCGCGATCCTGATTGTGCTCAGCGCGCAGGACCGCAGAGATCGCGCGCCCGCACCACCCACTATCACCGAAACGGCGCCATCCCAGACCTCAATCCCCGCCGCACCGGACACTCCCGCCGCCGCACCCCCCACAAGTGCAGATGAATTGGACCGACATCGGGTATCCCTGCTCCTCGACAGCGCCTCGCATTCTATGGTGGCGTTGGACCCCCCGGCCTCAGAACAGACGGTGCCATGACCACCCCCCAGCACCTTTCCGACCGATACGAAGTCGGTGAGATCCTTGGCTTCGGCGGAATGTCGGAAGTCCACCTGGCCCGTGACCTGCGGTTGCACCGCGACGTGGCGATCAAAGTACTGCGCGCTGATTTGGCCCGCGACCCGAGTTTCTACCTGCGATTCCGTCGGGAAGCGCAGAACGCGGCCGCCCTGAACCATCCCGCGATCGTCGCGGTATACGACACCGGCGAGGCGGAGACGACGACCGGACCGCTCCCCTACATCGTGATGGAGTACGTCGAGGGCGTCACCCTGCGTGACATCGTCCACGCTGAGGGACCGATGCCTCCTCAGCGGGCCATCGAGGTCATTGCCGATGCCTGTCAGGCCCTCAACTTCAGCCATCAGCACGGCATCATCCACCGCGACGTCAAGCCCGCCAACATCATGATCAGCAAGACCGGCGCGGTGAAGGTGATGGACTTCGGCATCGCCCGCGCACTGGCCGACGCCGGTAATCCGGTCACGCAGACGGCCGCAGTGATCGGTACGGCGCAGTACCTGTCACCTGAGCAGGCCCGCGGCGCAAAGGTCGACGCCCGCTCCGATGTTTACTCGTTGGGTTGTGTGCTCTATGAGATCCTCACCGGTGAGCCGCCTTTCGTCGGCGACTCCCCGGTCGCTGTGGCCTATCAGCACGTCCGTGAGGACCCTGTCCCGCCCTCTGGTAGACACGGCGGCATCCCCCCCGAGCTCGACGCAGTCGTACTCAAGGCCCTGGCCAAGAATCCCGACAACCGCTACCAGACAGCCGCCGAGATGCGTACGGATCTCGTGAAGGTACACAGCGGTGAGACGCCGGACGCTCCGAAGATCCTTACCGACGCCGAGCGAACGTCGATGCTATCGGCTGCCCGGTCGCACGACCGCACCGAGCACATTTCTCCGGTGG
>JBMYXJ010000794.1:0-1577 GCA_049608285.1 Mycobacterium sp.
TCGCAGGACAGCACCTCGGTTCAGCTGAAGCTGCGGTACGCCGACGGGTCCATCGAACAGGCGACCACATCCTGGGTGGTCGGCGCCGACGGCGCGGGCAGCATCGTGCGTGACTTCGTCGGCACCAAGCTCGAGGGCTCGTTCGGCCGCTGGCGATGGGTGGTCGCCGACGTCGACGCGGACCACCACCTGGACCCGCACTGCGCATATAACTTCCTGTCAGCCGACGGTCCCGTGGTCGCGATGCCGATGCGCGGCGGCCGGATGCGGTTCCTCGCCCAGGTGCACACCCCTGCGACGACCGCTAACGCGGAGCCCACCCTGGACGAATTGCAGGAGATCATCGATCGCCGGGTCGGCGGTATTCGGTTGTTGCGCCCGCACTGGCTGAGCTATTTCCAAATCCATTCCGCCCAGGTGCCTCGATACCGCTTCGGGCGGGTCTTCCTGGCCGGTGACGCGGGCCACATCCATTCTCCCGCCGGCGGCCAAGGCATGAACACCGGCATGCAGGACGCCTTCAACCTGGCCTGGAAGCTGGCCGCGGTCATCCGCGGGGAAGCCGACGACACCCTGCTGGACAGCTACAACGCCGAGCGCCATCCCATCGCCCAGAGCGTCCTCAGGTTGAGCGAAAGGATCACCCGCATGTGGCAGCTGTCCGGCCCTGCCCGGTGGGTTCGCGATGTGCTGCTCGGCCAGCTCAGCCACATCGCACCCGCCCGCCGCGCCATGATCGACGACATCGCGGAAGCCAAACTCAACTACAAGCGCAGCCCCATCGCCGTCGGCGATCAGCCCAAAGGCGCCAAGGTGGCCGCCGGTCAACACTTTCCCTATGTCAGCGACCCGGCGGTGTACAACCAGCTCCGCGCAGTACTCGGTGCTGACAACCTCGACCACACCATCATCACGGTCGCATCCGAACGCTCGGTACCAACGGCCGGGGGAGAGGGCCGGCTGCAGGTTCTCGTGGCCCGGGACAACACTCCGAAGCCCGGCTACGACGCCGTCATCGCTGACCGACGCCAGGCGCTCGCCGAGCGTCTGGGCTTGCCGAGTGGCGGTCGGGTGGTCGTGCGGCCGGACGGCTATATCGGCGCCATTGCCACCCTCGACGACACCACCGCCATCGCCGACTATTTCACCCGGATCGCTAACTGAGGCGCAAACGTCTCGACGAGGTCGTCAGGGCCGTTCGACCAGTTTGACGAGACTGGTCACCGCTTCGACCGCCGCTGCGCGGCGTTCGGCGATGACCACCCGGGTCTGCGGTCGCCGCACGGGAGTTGGGCCAATGCGCCCACTCCAAGCCGATCGCGAACAGGAGGACCAACGGCTGCCGCGCGACGGCCCGGAAGAATTCCGCGCCGTCGGCAGCGGCCACGTCCCGAAAGAGACTCTCCTTTTCGCCGAAATGCGCGTAGAGGCGTTCTCTGCTGGCATTTGCGGTGCGAGCGATTCGGTCGATGCGGGCCCCGGCCACGCCGTACTGCACGAACTCCGTGCGGGCTGCGGCAAGGATCTGGTCCGGAGTTCGGTCGTGGTTCTCACAGGAAAATCCTATCAAACAAACT
>JBMYXJ010000795.1:0-1574 GCA_049608285.1 Mycobacterium sp.
GATTCTGTCGTTGCTGATGCAGTAAACGGCGATCGGGGCGCACTCCAGGAGGTGCTGGAGACCATCCGCCCCATCATCGTCCGGTATTGCCGGGCGAGGGTGGGGGCCACGGAGCGTAGCGGTCTTTCAGCAGATGACGTTGCACAGGAGGTGTGCTTGGCTGCCATCACGGCGCTGCCGCGCTACAAGGATCAGGGACGACCGTTCCTGGCCTTTGTTTACGGCATCGCTGCACACAAGGTTGCTGACGCCCACAGAGCTGCAGGGCGTAACCGGGCTGATCCGATGGATGTCGTCCCAGAACGCTCGACCGGTGAGGCGGGGCCCGAACAGCTGGCGATCGATTCCGAGCAGTCAGCTCGGATGAAAGAGCTGCTGCAGATTCTCCCCGAGAAACAGCGGGAGATCCTGGTCCTGCGTGTCGTCGTAGGGATGAGCGCCGAGGAGACTGCTGATGCCGTGGGGAGCACCGCGGGAGCGGTGCGCGTGGCGCAGCATCGAGCGCTGGCCCGGCTGAAGTCCGAAATTGTGTCGACTGGGGGTGGCCATGCCTGACCTCGGACGCTGGGCCGCCGACGGTGGAGACCCCTCAATCAACGAGATCAATCGCACCGATGAGCTCCTCGATGCGCTGGCATCGCAGCAGGCGGTTTACCCGACCGATCGCGGCGAGGCCGAACTGGCGAACCTGCTGGCAGGGTGGCGCGACGATGTCCGCGAGACACCGGCGTCGGAGTTGGTCACCGTTGATGAGGCGGCCCGGGTGCTGGACAGTGGATCGGTTGGCCGCCGCCGCCGGTTCTCCTTGGCTGTCGTTGGTTCGGCAGCTGCAGCAGTGTTATGCCTTGGGGGGTTCGGCGCGGTGGTCGCCGGTACGGGCCCCGGTGACGCTCTGTATGGGTTGCGAACCATGTTGTTCGGTGAGCAGGCCACGCGAGACGACGCGGTGATCCTTGCCGCCCAGACCGGGATGGCGGAGGTTCAGCAGCTCATCGAGCGGGGTGACTGGCAGGCCGCTCAGGACAAGCTGGAAACGGTCACCACCACGGTGGCTACGGTCAACGACGTTCAAAGCAAAGAGGAACTAGTCACCCAGTGGCAGGAGTTGACGGTCAAGGTCGAGGCTCAGGATGCGGCCGCCACCATTGCCCCTGATGCGCCGCCGCCAACGTTCCCGGATTTACCGGCGCTGAACATCGACCCCGCCACCCTCACCAACCTACCGCCGGATAGGTCGATCACGGTGTTCACGACGGCGCCTCCAAGGACGGCCTCGCTTCCGGAGGCCAATGCCCCTTCGGAGGCGGCTGCGGTTCCTGAGGACAGTGTCTCTTCGGGGGCGGCTGCGATTCCTGAGAGCAGTGTCCCGTCGGAGACAGCTGCGCTGTCGGAGGCCACTGCGTCTTCGGCGGCTGCATCCCCGAGCCCGAGCTCGGCGAACGCACCCTCACCGTCTGCGAGTGTGTCGCCGTCTGCGAGTGTGTCGCCGTCTGCGAGTGCGTCGCCGTCTACGAGCGCGTCGCCGTCAACGAGTGTGTCGCCGTCAACCAGCGTGTCGCCGTCTACGAGTGTGT
>JBMYXJ010000796.1:0-1567 GCA_049608285.1 Mycobacterium sp.
GGTGAGGTGTCCGCGTGAAGATTCCAAGCTATGTGACGGTGCATGAGTTCCCGCGTGGCCGGCGCTACGAGGTGCGTCTGGAGGCTACTGGGTCGGATGGCCGCCGGCGTCAGCGGCGCCTACGGCTCAAGACGCTGAAAGAGGCGACCGACGCGCACGCAGCGGTGCACACCGCCCGTGCCACCGGCACCCATGTCGCCCCCGCCGAGCTGACTGTGAAGCAGGCGTGTGAAGCCTGGCTAGATGGGAAGCGGATCAAGCCCACCACCCGCGCCGCCTATGCCGCAGCGTTGCAGCCGGTGATCGAGCGCTACGGACAGCGGAAAGTCCAGCCGATCACCAAGGCCGACGTCGAATCGTTGGTGGTCGAGCTGCGCGACGGAACCGGACCTCACGGCATATGGAAACTAACGTCGATCAACCCGCTCCTCGCGCGGTGGCGCAGCGTCTGGGCAGACACCTGCACGCCCAGGGGGTGCTGCCGCGCAACATCGTGGCTCTGGCGGAGCCGCTACGACGGGGTAGCGGCGAGCCGGAACTCAAACTCGACGACGTGCTATCCGAGGCGGAGGTACGGGCCCTCCTCGACGCGCACGCCGTGGACCATTCGATACCGCGTACGACCAAGGCGCGCATCGACGCCGAACACGCGCACCTGCGTGAGCCGTTCCTACATCTGGCACTGCTAGGCCTGCGCCGCGGTGAGATCGCCGGGCTTCGGTGGTCCGCTGTCGACCTGGACGCGACACCCCGACGTTGACGGTCCGCGCCACGCGGGTGAGCACCACCGGCGGCACGATCGAACAGAACGACGCCAAGACCCGTTTGTCGGCCCGCACTCTGGTGCTGCCGCCGCACCTGATGCCGATCCTGCTCCGTACCCGGCGGGAGCAGCTGCGCAACCGTGCAGCCGCCGGGTCGAAGTGGGAAGGACCACGCGACGGTTTCGTGGTCGCGCAGCGAGAGGGCACACCACCGTCCCCGCGCACCCTGAACGCTTGGTGGAACCGGTCGCTTCTCCACGCCGAGGTTGCGCATCGCCGACTACATGCGAGCCGGCATACCGCTGCGACCCTCCTGCATTTGCGCGGCGCTCCAATCGCGACGATTGCTGCGTGGCTGGGGCATGCGGACGGCGTGCTGGCGATGCGCACGCCTCGACGGAGTCGCTGGCCGATGCCGCGCAGATGTTGGCGATCAGGGTGGGCGGGTAGCCGCTGTGACGGCGTGTCGTGCGGGTTGGCTGGATCCCGCAGCGGTACAGAGTGAGGCGGTACGCATGCGCACCAACGAAGCCGACGTGGCCGCCGCGATTGCCGGGCTGGTCGCTGCGCTGCACAAGCCCGAGCCGGTGTCCGAGCCGCCGGTGCAGACGATGTTCACGATTGCAGAGGCCACCGAGGCGCTGCACTGTTCAAAGAGCTTGGTGTACAGCCTGACTCGCGAGGGGCGGCTGTCCATCGCAGAGGCCATCGACCTCGCGTCCCGGGTGGCGGAGGCGGTCGAGCACGCCCATCGGCAAGGGATCGTGCATCGCGACATCAAGCCGGCGAACGCCATGTGGACG
>JBMYXJ010000797.1:0-1561 GCA_049608285.1 Mycobacterium sp.
AGTCAGCCAGGAGTAGAACGCATCTCCTGTCCGGGGGACCGAGGCGACAACGTAGCCCTTTTCCAGAATCGGGGCGGCGGTCTTTGTCATGCTCAACTACCTCCCCGGTCTCGGATCAGAAATCGGCTGTCATTGGGTTGATCTGACTCAGGTCGCCCATCGGTTGACGCATCGGACGGCGTCGCGGCCGGGCGATGCCCTCGGCGGTCTGCTTGTCATAGGAAGGATTGGGCGCCTTGCGCTTCGGCGCTTGGCCAAACTTCCGCAATGCCCAGTGCGCCAGCGATGCCACAACTAGCGGCCCGGCGACGCCTGGGTCATCCTCGGCCCAGGCGGTGTCCTTGCCCGGCAGCTCACGTAGAGAAGCACTCGCCACCGAGTCGTTGAGGATTTCCTGATCGGCATGGGACAGCTTGGCGTCCAAAGCGTCGCCAAGGAAGCCATTGCATGCTGCGGTGGCCTCTGGCGCACCCGTTGTAACCGGCTCGATTTCCGCGGCAACGAGCAGCGGGATCAACACCTTAGCCGGGTTCTTGCGGTCGATCACCAGCGCCACCGGATTCCATTCGGCGACCTTGGCGATCAGATACTCGGCAATCTGGTGATGAGATCCGGCGCGCAACGGTCCAACCTCAATGTGAACCTGGCCATTGGCGGTCATCTGTGCCGAGCCAATCGACCAGACCTTGCGATTCCAGGAGCGGTAGACCGCGATCGTGCGTGAGCCCTGTAGTTGCACCGCCGGCTTGCCATCGGCGCCGTGCGCTGCCTTCATGTTCTCCCACGAATCGTCGGGAATCGGCGAGCCGATCTCGTCTTCGTCGGGCGGGTAGTCACCCCAGCCGAGATAGTCCGCGTCGAATATCGCCCGCTTGACGACTGTCTTGGCCTTGCGCAGTTTGGTGCGGATCTCGCGCTCATTGGTGGCCACGCCATACGAAGGCTGCCCCAGCGCCCATGCCTTCGGGTCATCACGCGCCATGTCACGCGGGGCCGCGTAGAGCGCGTAGTACAGATCAGGCTCCCGGCGGTGCCCCATGCGGTGAAGGTCGGCGAGGCTCTGGCACTTCGGATGGGCGTCGGCGACCGGCGGCGTGGAGATGTAGATCGTCTGCGGGTTCTTCGCCGCCGACTGCGCACCAGTGAGGTTGTTCTCCTCATCGGCGTCCACGTCGTAGGCTTCGTCGATAATCAGCAGGTCGATCTCGGTATAGCCGCGCCCGAAATCCTGTGAGCGGGGACCGAATTCGATCTCAGCGCCATTGAGCAACCGGATCACACCTCGGTTGCCGCCCTTTGAGGGCTTCTCGGCCAGGCGCCGCTTGAGCATTGGCACCCGATTGATTACGGCAACCACACGCTTGAACACGTCGTATGCCGTCGACCACCGTTGCGCGGTGTAGATGATGCGCTTGGACTGCAGGACGTACATGTGGAACAAGATCAGCAACACGATGAGCAGGGTCTTGCCCTGCTGTCGCGTGCACTCGATACACACGTCGCGATGTGTCCATAGCGAGACTGGCTCGCGGCCTTCGGCTTCGGCGTCCTCAAGTTCCTC
>JBMYXJ010000798.1:0-1558 GCA_049608285.1 Mycobacterium sp.
GGCGCGACGGTGATCCGGCTCGATGGTGCGGTGGAAATCTCGGTGCAGCTCGGCCTCGCCGACGCGATTGTCGATGTCGTCGGTTCCGGTCGCACCCTGGGCTTGCACAACCTGGTGGCCTTCGGTGAGTCGCTGTGCGATTCCGAGGCGGTGCTGATCGAGCGCTCCGATTCCGCTGAAGTGGACGGCGAGGTCGATGGAGGCGAAAAGGCTGCGGCCCGAGACCAATTAGCCGCCCGGGTACAGGGCGTGGTGTTCGGTCAGCAGTACCTAATGCTGGATTACGATTGTCCCCGCGCACTGCTCGAAAGGGCTACCGCGGTCACCCCGGGATTGGAGTCCCCGACAATCGCGCCATTGGCAGATCCGGCCTGGGTCGCGGTGCGCGCGTTGGTGCCGCGACGCGATGTCAACACCATCATGGATCAGATTTCGGCGATCGGCGCGAAAGCGATCCTCGCCTCCGACATCAGGTTCTGTCGCTTCTGATCTTGGGGCGCCACGGGAGCGCCCGTGTTAGCGTCGCGATGTCCATCCAGCGCTGGGAGGGTCGATGACCCAGGTTCTCGTTCTTCTTCTGGCATTGATGATCGGTGTGGTCGCCGGTCTGCGCGCCATGACCGCTCCGGCAGTGGTTGCGTGGGGTGCGATGTTCGGGTGGATCGACGTCACCGATAAGTGGTCGGAGTGGATGGCCCATCCCGTAACCGTGACCGTGCTGACGATTCTGCTTCTCGGCGAGCTGGTCACCGACCAGCTACCCAAGACGCCAAGTCGCAAGGTTCCACCGCAGTTCGCCGCTCGTCTGATCACCGGAGGGTTCGCCGGTGCGGTGATCGGCAGCGCGTTCTTCCACACGTTCAGCGCGATCGGCGCCGGCCTTATCGGCGCGGTGCTCGGCACTCTTGGCGGCGCTGCACTGCGTGAACTGGTGGCCGCTGCCAATGACGGGAATGACCGTCGGGGAGCATTCGGTGAGGATGTTCTGGCCCTCGGCGGAGGATTCCTGGTCGCGTTCCTGGTCAGTCTGCTGTAGGAGCCCAGAGATGGCGAAACGTTTCGACGCGATCATTGTGGGCGCGGGTCAGGCTGGTCCGGCCCTCGCCGGACGGCTCACCGCCGCTGGGCAGACGGTGGCGGTGATCGAGCGCAAGCTTGTCGGCGGAACCTGCGTCAACTATGGCTGCATCCCGACCAAGACGCTGGTGGCGAGCGCGCACGCAGCACACTTGGCGCGGCGGGCCGGCGACTTCGGGATAGCCACCGGGGAAGTGATAGTCGACATGGCCGCAGTCAAGGCTCGCAAAGACCGCATCAGCGGCGGCGACCGTGAAGGCCTCGAGGCTTGGCTGGAAGGCATGAAGGGCTGCACGTTGATTCGCGGTCACGCCCGCTTCGAGGGGTCGCATGCCCTCCGGGTTGATGATCAACTCCTGGAAGCCGATCGTATTTTCCTCAACGTCGGCGGTCGCGCGGTGGCGCCTGACATGCCCGGTCTGGCTGAACTGGACTACCTGACCAACGTCGGGATCCTTGAACTCGACACCATCCCAGCACA
>JBMYXJ010000799.1:0-1552 GCA_049608285.1 Mycobacterium sp.
GCTCGCCCCCGCCGAAGGTCAGAAACGCCCGGTGTGTCAGTCCCAGCAGGAGGGGAAGGCCGGCCAGGACCGCACCCAGCCGGAGCAATGTTGTGTGGTCGGGTCGGGCGAGCAACCAGGCCAGCGGATCGCGATCGGGGCGAGTGACTACCGTCGCGGCGGCCAGTAGTTGCAGGCCCAAGGCCGTCGAGATTCCCATCCCAGTTGACCGGGTGACAGCCGCCAACGAGACTGCGTCGAACAGGTAGGCCGCGACGGCGACCGAGGGCAGGACTATCGCAGCCCCCAGTGCCAGCGGCCAGACCACGCGGGCCCCCCGCGGATTCAGGCGGGTCAGCCCAACGCCGATCGACAGCGCCAGAAGCGACGATGCTGTACGTGGGCTGGGACGACCCGGCCAGGTTTCTTGCAGCCTGCCCACCGTGTCGGAGAACCACACGTCATCCAGGCCGAACGACCTCCCTGTCGCGTACTCGGTGAGGAACACCACCGCCAGGACACCCACCACCGCGGCCACACCGCAACCTGCCCATATCCGCGCCTTTGACGGGCTCCCCGACTGCACGAGGACAGCCACCCCGAGCGCAGCCAGCAGACCAGCACTCCACGGGGTCATATGCGGCCAGCCCGGCAACACCCGCGTCAGAGTGTCGACGCCGGTGGCCCAGCCCACCAAGGCCGTCGCGGCGAACGCCAACACCACTGCAACCGAAGCGTGCCCACTCCAGGCCAGCACCGAACGCAGTCGCCACTCAGAGCTGGTGTACTCCATGGGCATCCTCTCCAACAGAAGCTCCAACGGTGCCGGCCAGGTCACCGAAACAACAATGGATCAACATCTGCGCCGACAGAGGATACGCCCGCTTCTGTCGCCCGCACCCCACTCGGGAGCGGAGGGGGAATGACGCCTCAAAGAACCGTAGTAGCTCGATGACGGTGCCCGCGCGGGAGGTACGTGTGGAATCCCCGAACGCTGAGAGGCGGACCGGTGGCTCTACCGTGGCGCCACCGCCTTGGGTGTTCTTTCTGACGCATGAGCGCCGGCTCGGCGCCCCGAGAAGACGCAGTCCGAAATCGACAACCCGCTCACATACGAATTCGTACAGATACCGATCGCTGTCCGGCCGGCGGCGTACAGGCCCGGGATGGGGTTGCCCGCGGCGGTCGTGACGGCGCCCGTTTCCTCGTCGACGATCACGCCTCCGAGGGTCATCATCGGACAGGGGTAGGTCGTGCTCGTCCGGGCCGAGATGTCCAGCAGTGTGTACGGGCCGTCTCCGATTCGCCTTCTGAAGTCGGCGAACTTTCCCATCTGGTCAGGGAGTCCGGCGTCGATCGCGGCGTTGTGTGCGGCGACTGTCTCCTCCAGACCTTCCGGATCGACACCGGCGCGACTGGCAACCTCGGCGAGGGTCTTGGCGCGCACCCCGCGCGTATGAAATAGGGCCATGGTTTGCAGGACGTGGAACCACAACGATTGGCGCGGCAGCTGGGAATATGCCTCCCGCATCAGGGCAGCGTCGGCGAGAATCCAACCTCGCCCGCCGTGCTC
>JBMYXJ010000800.1:0-1552 GCA_049608285.1 Mycobacterium sp.
CCGCGCGAGGTGACGTAGGGCCCGAGCTCCTGCAACAGGGTGCCCACCTGAGTTTGGACATTTCGTTTAGTACCCGGGTTTGAAGCCGAGGTCGGTGAGGATCTTGCGCTGTGCTTTGGGAATTGCTGGCGGGAAGGTCTGGGTGGCGCCGTTGATGTTGATGGTCGCGCTGCGCAGCGGCCGCAGTTGCTTGACGACCTTGCCGACGGAAAGCCCGGTGCGCGACTGGATGGCGTGGGAGACGGCCAAAGCGGTGAACACGATGGTCAGGTGCGCTTCGATAGCGTCGCGCACGCGGTTGAACATGGGCCTGGCATCGAGGTCGGTCTTGGACATACGGAACGACTTCTCGACGTGCCAGAGGTCGTGATATTTCGCGATGACTTCAGTTGCCGGCATCGCCGCCACCGCCACATTGGTCACGTAGCCCTTGAGGCCGACCAGCGACTGGGCGCGGGCGAGGCTGGCCTCGTCGACGGCGCGATCATCTCCGTGGACCTTCACGAACCGTGCCGCCTTGGCTTTCTTGCTCCCGTCCACGATCGCCCGTGCTCGGGCTTCCTGGGCGGCCAGGGTCTTCTGGTCGCGGCGGGCTCGTTTGGCTGAATAGGACCAGATCGCCCGCCATGCCCCGGGGTGTTGTTCGGGGTCCCACACCGGTTCGGCCCGCAGTGCGGTGTTGTTGACTTTCGTGTTGCCGTTCTTGGGTGTGACGGTGTCGATGAGCTGTCCGTCGGTGAAAACATCACCGTTCCAATGGAAATGGGACTCCAGATCCCCAGGCGCCTTGGTGACACGGGAACCGACGATGAACGACAACTCCAGCTCGTCGAGGGCCTTGAGGTTGGCCCCGGAGAGCATCCCGGCATCAGCGGCCACCACCAACGGCGTACCTACCAGGTTGTGGCGTTCCAGGAAGCTGGTGATGATGGGGACGATGGTGGTCGTCTCGGCGGTGTTGCCCTCGAAACAGCCGATCTCCAAGGGGAAGCCGGTTCGATCTACCAGCAGCCCGACAACAATTTGAGGGTCGACCCGCCGCTCTTTAGAAAATCCTACTTTGCGTAGGTCATCTTCGGACTCGGCCTCGAAGTAGAGCGTCGTTACGTCGTAGAGCAGCAGGCTCAGCCCGCCGCAGTCAGATGCGTAGGCGAAGCATTTCTCGGAGATCGCATCGCGATGGCCGCTAGCGTGGATCTTGCGGACGTGCCGGTCAATGGTTTTGTAGGACACCAGCTCTGCGCCGAGGTCAGCCAAGACCCGCAACGAGTCGAGCTTGCTGGTCGGCTCCACGATCCGGGCGATCACCAGATCCCGGAACACCAGATCGGCCACCGCGTCGAAGCGAAGCCAGTCATAGACCGCACCCAGCAGGTCATAGAGCAACCGCGAGCTCGTCGCCGCGGTGCGCCCAGAGCTCACCGGCGCACCTTTCGGTGCCGGCGGGACAGGCAGAAGCGTCGAGGTGCGCCAATCCGGCACGTCTTGCACGCGCGCCGGGCGCACCGGGACCTCGATATCGAAAGCTTCCTGTTCACCGGCGACGATCTGG
>JBMYXJ010000801.1:0-1537 GCA_049608285.1 Mycobacterium sp.
CCCGTACTGATCAAGCTGTTCACTCGGCAGGGGTTCGGGCAGGAAATCCGCGAGGACGGTCCACCGAGTCACCACAGCAAGCGCGGCACCCCGTCAATGGGCGGGGTGGCGATAGTGGCCGGCATCTGGGCCAGCTACTTAGGCACCCACTTGGTCGGTTTGGTGATCGGCGGCGGGGGCCCGTCGGCCTCGGGTCTGCTGTTGCTTGGGCTGGCGACGGCCCTGGGTGCCGTCGGCTTCGTCGATGACCTGATCAAGATCCGGCGCGCGCGCAATCTCGGACTGAACAAGACCACCAAGACGGTCGGGATGCTCATCGCCGCCGTACTGTTCGGCCTGCTGGCGCTGCAGTTCCGCAACGCCGACGGGCTGACACCAGGCAGCGCAGAGTTGTCTTACGTGCGGGAGATCGCGACGGTGACCTTCGGGCCCGCCGTTTTCGTGCTGTTCTGCGTGGTCATCATCAGCGCCTGGTCGAATGCGGTGAATTTCACCGACGGGCTCGATGGCCTGGCCGCCGGTGCCATGGCGATGGTGTGTGCGGCCTATGTGCTCATCACGTTCTGGCAGTTCCGTAACGCCTGCGCCACGAGCCCGGGCTTGGGCTGCTACAACGTCCGCGACCCTCTTGACCTGGCGATCATCGCGGCGGCAGCTGCCGGGGCGTGCATCGGCTTCCTGTGGTGGAACGCGGCGCCGGCCAAGATCTTCATGGGCGACACCGGCTCGCTGGCACTGGGGGGCATCATTGCCGGATTGTCAGTCACCAGCCGCACAGTCATTCTGGCGGTGGTACTCGGTGCCCTGTTCGTCGCCGAGGTCACCTCGGTGGTTGTGCAGATCATGGCCTTCCGTACCACCGGTCGCCGGGTGTTCCGAATGGCTCCTTTTCACCACCATTTCGAGCTGGGAGGTTGGGCCGAGACCACGGTTATCATCCGATTCTGGCTGTTGACCGCGATCGGATGTGGGCTGGGTGTGGCGCTCTTCTACGGCGAGTGGCTGACCACCGTCGGTGGTTGAGGTGTTGGAGCCGATCGGGCCTGGAACCTCGGTCTTGGTGGTCGGTGGCGGGGTCACCGGCCACGCGGTGCTCGCTGCACTGGTCCGGCTAGGGGCGCGGGCGGCGCTCACCGATGACAGTCCATCGGCGCTGACGTCGTTTGCACAGCACGGTGTTGCTGTCATCGAACCCGGCGCCGCCGCCGATCAGGTAGCAGACTTCGCGCTCGTCGTCACCAGCCCTGGGATCCCGCCTACCGCGCCGGTGTTGGCGGCGGCTGCCGCGGCGGGTGTCCCGGTCTGGGGGGATGTCGAGTTGGCCTGGCGACTCGACCAGTCGGGGCTGTTCGGTCCGCCGCGGCAATGGCTGGTCGTGACCGGTACCAACGGCAAGACGACGACGACATCGATGCTGCACGCGATGCTTGAGGCTGGGGGGCGGCATGCGGCGTTGTGCGGCAACATCGGTGAACCGGTTCTCGAAGTGCTGGCCCAGCCTGCCGATGTATTTGCCGTGGAGCTATCCAGTTTCCAG
>JBMYXJ010000802.1:0-1535 GCA_049608285.1 Mycobacterium sp.
TCGTCCAGCCGATCATCCAGGCGATGGCGTTCGACCTTCCCGCGCAGGACATGGCGCGCGGCCAGTACTGGATTCATCCGGCGTTGCCCGAGGTGCTCGAGAACGCCTTGCTGGCGCTGTGCGGCGAACCGCCGTGGCCACCGCCGCGGCGGCATTGACCGATGCCGCGGCGGCATTGACCGCTGACGTCGCCGCGGGCGTGAACGGCCTCAGGTGTGAACGGCCTCAGCTGTGAACTGGGGTTAGGTTGTAACGGCCTCAGGTATGAACTGCAATCAGGTTTTAACGGCCTCAGGTATGAACTGCAATCAGGTTTTAACGACGAAGCCCCACGGCAGTTCCAGACGGTGCGCCGCCAGCAAGTCGCCGTCGGCGAGGATCTCGTTGACCGCACCGTCTGCGACCACGACCCCGCCATCCACCACGACCGCGCGATCGCAGAGCTGAGCCGCATACGGGAGGTCATGGGTGACGATGAGCATCGTCGCGTCCAGCCCCAAAAGTGTCTCGGCCAGTTCACGTCTGGCCACTGGGTCAAGGTTGGCCGATGGCTCGTCGAGGACCAGGATTTGCGGATCGCAGGCCAGCACCGTCGCCAGCGCGGCACGACGTCGCTGACCCGCCGACAGGTGCGTGGGGTTGCGCTCGGCCTGCTCGGTCAGTGACACCGCGGCCAGGGCCCGCCCGACCCGATCGGCGAGTTGCTCGCCACGGAGCCCGAAATTCGCGGGCCCGAACGCGACGTCCTGCGCGACGGTCGGCATGAACAGCTGGTCGTCGGGGTCCTGGAAGACCAAGCCGACTCGCTGACGTATGCCGTGCAGGTTCTTGCGGTTCACCGTAGTTCCACCGATGTGAACCGACCCCGAGGTAGCGCTGAGTACACCGTTGAGGTGCAGCATCAACGTGGTTTTGCCTGCACCGTTGGGCCCGAGCACGGCAACACGCTCGCCAGGCGCCACGGCGAGATGAAGGCCATCGAGGGCGACGTGACCGTCGGGATAGACGTGGCGCAAACCCTCGATCTGGACGGCTGGAACGGTCATCAGATCACCCATGCCAGCACCGATACTCCCACCGCGACGACCGCCGGGATCATCGTCAACACCCACTGGATCGGCACCGCACGCGGCGGCGCACCGATCACTGCCAGATCCAGCACGCCCCCATCGAAACCCCTCGACAGCATCGAGTGATACACCCGCTCTCCGCGCTCATAGGACCGTAGGAATAGCGCACCGATTCCGACGGCGATGGCGCGTGCCTGGTGCAGCAGGCGCGGCGAATCTCCCCGCGATATGCGTGCCATCCGCATCCTGCCCACCTCGGCTGCGAGCAGGTCGATGTACCGGATCATCAGCACCAGTACCGATGTCACCACGGCAGGAACACCAAGCCGACTCAGCGCGGCGGGTAGCTCGGCCGCCGATGTGCTGGCGGCCAGCGTAAGCGCCGCGGCCACACCCAGGGTGCCCTTGACCACGATTCCCCACGCCGCGTACAAACCCGTCACCGACAGCTGCACTCCGCCCACC
>JBMYXJ010000803.1:0-1528 GCA_049608285.1 Mycobacterium sp.
CGCGTCGTGGTAGAGCGGCCACAGCGCGGCATTGGAGAAACCCTCGTAGTACTGCTCGACGTCGGTTGCGCTCAGCCGTACGGGGATGAGGTACATGCCGTCCTGCTCGACCGGATCGTCGGCAGGAGCATCATCGCCAAGCTCGGTCGGGTCCTGGGGAACTCCGGGCCAGCCGATCCAGGCGCCTCGGCGACGTCGCAGTAGCGGCTCCAGCGCGGTGACGAGGCCGCCGGGGCTTCGTTTCCACTCGGTGGTGCCGTCGGGCAGTTGCACCATGTCGATCGGCAGCCTGTTGGCCACCACGACGAAGTCCGCCTTCCCGGAGCGAGCCTCGGGGCCGCTCTCGGGCGGCATTACGCGTCGGCGAGCTTCGACGGTCCGATACCGAGCATCGACAGGAAGATCCGGCACTCGTCGGCGTCGGTCGCATACGCAGCGACAACACGCCTGGCCTGGCGTTCGGTGCTGTCGGCAAGGGGTTCGACGTCGCCGAGCTCGGCGGTATCAGAGTTGGCAGGCATGGGACAACTCTAGCTAACGGCCGACTGCCCGTGCGACCAGTCGGTCCCGGCGGTGCATACCAGGGGCCGCCAAGGCTGGCCAGACAGGATAAACGGTGATGTATAACTGGAACCTGTTCTTGTTAGACAAGCTTCCATATCGGAGGGATTCCACATGCTGGTTTCGCTAGCGGATCGAACGTTCTTGATCACTGGTGGTGGTAGTGGCATCGGCAAGGGGGTGGCCGCGGCTGTGGTGGCGGCCGGGGGCAACGTCATGCTCGCCGGCCGTAACGCGGACCGACTCGCCGCTGCCGCCGAGGAGATCAAGGTCACCTCAGGTGAAGGCTCCGGCGAGGTGCGCTACGAACCGGCCAACGTGACCGACGAGGACGAGGCCGCTCAACTCGTAGGCGCCACGACCGCCTGGCACGATCGGCTCGATGGCGTCGTTCACAGCGCCGGTGGCTCCGAAACGATCGGTCCGATCACCCAGATTGACTCCGCAGCCTGGCGAAATACCGTGGACCTCAACCTCAACGGCACTATGTATGTGCTCAAACACGCAGCCCGGGAGATGGTCCGCGGCGGAGGAGGCTCCTTTGTCGGGATCTCTTCGATCGCGTCGAGCAACACGCACCGGTGGTTCGGCGCCTACGGTCCGAGCAAGGCTGCCCTCGACCACTTGATGATGATGGCCGCCGACGAACTGGGTCCCTCGTGGGTGCGCGTCAACGGAATCCGGCCGGGTCTCACGCGCACCGATATGGTGGCTGCCGTCATCGAATCCCCGGCGATCAGTGAGGATTACCGCGCCTGCACTCCGTTGCCACGGGTCGGCGAGGTCGCCGACGTGGCCAACCTTGCGGCGTTCCTACTCAGCGATGCGGCCAGCTTCATCACCGGCCAGATCATCAACGTCGACGGCGGGCATGGGCTGCGGCGAGGCCCCGACTTGTCAGGGATGCTCGAGCCGCTCTTCGGGGCGGATGGGCTGCGCGGCGTCGTCGCCCGCTGACGAGGATGGG
>JBMYXJ010000804.1:0-1518 GCA_049608285.1 Mycobacterium sp.
TCGGTATGACGGGCATTGGCGACCCGCAACCGGGCGAGACGGTCGTCGTGTCGGCCGCCGCTGGGGCAACCGGTTCGGTCGCAGGCCAGATCGCCAAGATTGCCGGCGCGCGCGTGGTGGGCATCGCGGGTGGACCACGCAAGTGCCGGGCAGTGGTCGAGGACTTCGGCTTCGACGCATGCATCGACTACCGCGACGACAACCTGCCCGCCGCGCTCAAGGAGCACTGCCCGCGCGGCGTCGATGTGTACTTCGACAATGTCGGCGGACCGATCTTGGACGCGGTACTCGGCCGGCTCGCACCCAAGGCGCGCGTCGTGCTCTGCGGCGTCATCTCCAGCTACCTCACCGGCGAGCATCCCGGGCCCGCTAATTACGTGAACCTGCTCGCCAGATCGGCATCGATGCAGGGATTTAACGCGCTCGAAGAGTGGGGGCGCTTCGATGAGGCGTTCGCAGCGCTGCGGCGCTGGGATGACGAGGGACTCCTCGTGCATCGTGAGCACATCTACGAGGGCATCGAGTCGTGCGTCGAGGCCCTCAACGGCCTGTTCACCGGGGCCAACATCGGTAAGACGTTGGTCCGGCTAAGCGGATCTTGATCACGATGACCAGCACACAGAACTGAAAGGTATCGAACAGTATGTCCGCGTCATCCAATGTGACCCAACCGCACCTCGCGCGCGAGCACCTGCCCATCCCCGACCCCAAGCACGTCGGGTTGACCACCTACGACGCCAAGGACCCGAACACCAAGTACCCGCCGATCACAGAGTTACGACCCCCCGAGGGCGCGCCCAACGTCCTGATCGTCCTGATCGACGATGTCGGCTTCGGCGCGTCGACGGCTTTCGGCGGGCCGTGCGCGACCCCGGTCACCGACAGACTCGCTGGTGAAGGGCTGAAGCTCAACCGGTTTCACACGACCGCGCTGTGCTCACCCACCAGACAGGCGCTGTTGACCGGGCGCAACCACCACTCTGTCGGGATGGGCGCGATCACCGAAATGGCAACCTCGGCGCCCGGTAACAACAGCATCAGACCCAAGGAGAAGGCACCGCTCGCAGAGACCCTGAAACTCAACGGGTACTCGACAGCACAGTTCGGAAAGTGCCACGAGGTACCTGGATGGGAGGTGACACCGGTCGGACCGTTCCACCAGTGGCCCACCGGTTCGGGCTTCGAATACTTCTACGGGTTCGTTGGCGGGGAAGCCAACCAGTACTACCCGGGCCTCTACGAGGGCACCACCGCGGTCGAGCCACCCAAGTCCCCCGAGGAGGGATACACCCTCACCGAGGATCTGGCCGACCGGGCGATCACCTGGGTACGGCAGCAGAAGGCGCTGATGCCTGACAAACCGTTCTTCATGTACTGGGCACCGGGCGCCACCCACGCGCCTCACCACGTGCCGACTCAGTGGTCGGACAAATACCAGGGCAAGTTCGACGAGGGCTGGGACGTCCTGCGGGAGAAGACTCTGGAACGGCAGAAGAAACTCGGCGTGGTTCCCCAGGA
>JBMYXJ010000805.1:0-1512 GCA_049608285.1 Mycobacterium sp.
ATCTGCCCCCAGTCGGCGGTTCCGGAGTAACGCTGCGCGGCTGTGCGAGCGTGCAGCGCCACTGCCGCTGCCCCCTCGTCGGCCGCGATACGTCCGGCTTCGAGATGGGTGTGGTGGGTGGCATCAATCCCGATCCGGAACTTCACTGTGACTGGAATATCGGAGTTGCCGGTCCCTCTTACTGCGGCCCTGATGATCTGGGCGAACAGGCGCCGCTTGAAGGGCAGCGCAGCCCCGCCTCCGCGTCTGGTCACCTTTGGTACCGGGCAACCGAAATTCATGTCGATGTGGTCGGCCATGCCTTCGTCGGCGATCATCTTCGCCGCCGAATAGGTGTTGGCTGGGTCCACGGTGTAGAGCTGCAGTGACCGTGGTGACTCGTCTGGGGCGAAGGTCGTCATGTGCATGGTGGCGGGGTGGCGCTCAACCAGGGCGCGCGCGGTCACCATCTCACACACGTACAAACCGCTCACGGTGCCCGCGCGGGCCAACTCGAGTTCGCGACAGAGCGTACGGAACGCGACGTTGGTCACTCCGGCCATCGGGGCCAGCACCACCGGGCTGCGCAGTGCGATCGGCCCGATCCGCAGTGCAGATCGGGCCGTCGGTGCCGCCGTGGTGGGGATCAACTTGGCGAGGAAGATCCGACCAAGTGGGCCTTAGCGGCCTTCTTTTCGGCCATCTGGGCGAGACGCTCAACGCGACGCTGCTTGGCCACCTCGAACTTGTCCACTGACTCCTGGAGTTCGTCGACCAGCACGCCGAGGTCATCGCGCATGCGGGCAGACTCGCCGCTAAAGTCCTCACGTTCGAAGATGCGCCACTTCTTGAGTACGGGCATCACGATGTCGTCGAGGTGGATGCGGGGGTCATACACACCGCCGGATGCGATAGTGACCGCCCTGCGCCGGAAGTCCGGAATGGTGTAGCCCGGCATCTTGAAGTTGCGCAGCACCTTGTGCAAGGACTTCATCGCCTGGTTGGGGGCGATATCAAATCCAGCTTCCGAGACATCCCGGTAGAAGATCATGTGCAGGTTCTCGTCGGCCGACACCCGCTGTAAGAGCTGGTCGGCAACGGGTTCTTCGCATGCTTTACCGGTGTTGCGATGCGAGACCCGGGTGGCGAGTTCCTGGAAGGTCACGTAAATCACCGAGTCGAACAGGCACGCGGCGAAAAGGTCGGCCTCGACCTGTTCGTTCTGCCCGGGGCTGAAGCCGCGAGTCATCTGTTCGATACGCAGCTGTTCGAGTTCGACGGGGTCGGCCGACCGGGTGACTACGAGATAGTCGCGCAGCGCGATGCCGTGGCGGTTCTCCTCGGCGGTCCAGCGGTTAACCCAGAAACCCCATGGGCCGTCCATGCCGAAGTTCATCGCGATTTCGCGGTGGTAGGACGGCAGGTTGTCCTCGGTGAGCAGGTTCACGATCATCGCCACGCGGGCGACTTCGGATAGTTGGGACTGCTCGGGATCCCAGTCCTGACCGCCAAGAGCGTAGTAGTTCTTGCCGT
>JBMYXJ010000806.1:0-1506 GCA_049608285.1 Mycobacterium sp.
AACTTGGCCGCCTAGGAGGCAACCATGGCAGCACTCACACGAGCCGTTCAACGGCTCTTCGGGGAGCGGTCGAACCGCCCCCCACACTCCCTGCCGGCGGACAACGCCAGCTTTTTCGAAGGCGCGGCGTTGATGATCGACGCGTCGGGCAACGTCGTGCCGCTGAACGGCCAGGGGTCGTTCCACGGCTTCTGCTTGACGACCGTCGACCTGTCGAACGGCACAGCCGGCGCCACGATGGTGCAGGTCGTGACCGAGGGAACGGTCCGGCTGGAGCTGGCCACCGCCACCGCCGCATCCGTCGGGTCGGCTGTTTCGGGGACCACCGACAACGACTTCGTGCTCGGCACGCCCGCGACGTCGACCACGATCGGCACGGTCGTGTCGTTCGAAGGCGGCGAGTGCGTCGTCGAGTTCAAGTCGGAAGCGTCCCGCGACATCGACACCGGGATCGACGGTAGCACCGGCTCCTAGTCGTGGCTTTCCCGCGGACTGTCAGCGCGCACAACCCGTCGCCGCTTCCGCGGCTCGGGTTGGTCGAGCTCGGGATGCCTCTCGAGCAAGGCGAGCTGACGGCCGCGCAGCGGCTGATCGTCCGCGACCCACAGCCCACGCTGCGCCCGGGGAACTTCCCGGTCGAGATCCACCAGGTGGGCGAACTCTGGCCGGATGGCAGCCTCAAGAACATTGCGGTGTCGTTCATCGCCGAGCTGCAGCCGGGCACCGCGGTAGGCTCGGTCTACCCGTGGATGCGCGGCGACAGCACCGCGAACGGGCAGGAGTTCGACGGCGCGACCGACTTCGTCATCGAGCACGAGAGCAGCGGCGTCGCCGTGACCGCTCGCGCGTTCGAAAGCGGCCTGCCAAACGGCGACACCGACCTGCGCACCACCACCGTGCAGGTGTGGGAAAACGGGGTGCCTGCGGAGCCGATGACGCTGCTGCAGGGCCAGCTGCGCCAGCTCGACGGTCAGCGGGTCGCCGTGCCGGCTGCTCCCGCAGTCGTGGTGCCGGCCGAGAACCTGGACACCGACGTTGCGCCGACACCGCACCAAACGCGCAGCGCGGCGCCGGCAAACGCTCAGAACTGGAGCCTGCGCCGGCGGTGCGTCACGCGCACGTATCCGGAGCTGCACAGTGTCGACGGGGTGGCGTTGACCGCACGCAGTCGGCCTTCGTTCGCCGTGCGCATGCAGACGAACCAGTGGTCGGGCATGCCAATCGTCGAGGCCGAGATCGACATCGGCGTCGGCATGATCACCGACAGCGCGTCGCGCTACGACCAGCCGTCGTACGAGTATCCGGACACCGATCCGTCGAACGTCTACGGCGACGGTGTTTGGGTGGTGATCACCGGGCCATCGGTGCGAAACGTCGTGCCGCAGCTCGAGAACGGGCTGTTTCGCCAGGTGCGCCGCTCCGCGAACCAAATCGAGATCCAGGTCACGAGCCGCACCGGCTGGCTGTTGCCGGCGCGCGACCAAGCGTTCCATAGCCGGCACCGCA
>JBMYXJ010000807.1:0-1505 GCA_049608285.1 Mycobacterium sp.
AACACTCAGCGCACCCCGGTGCTGTCGGTAGCTGATATCACCGGGGTACCTGCCGGGCGTGGGCTGTACTGGTCCCCACAGGGCTGGCAACTCCTCACCCTTAATCCCTGGTGGCAACAACGCGGTGCATACGGAGCCTAGAAGAAGGCTCCCGCCCGACCCCTGCCGAGGTCGGTTGGGTCCGAAAGTCTTACCCGGCTAGGAGTATTGAAAATATGGACGCAGACGAGCATTGGGATGTCAGGTCAGAGCGTTACGCTGACTGCCACGTTAACAACGAGGAATGCCGCGCTGGCCGCCAGGAGTTCAAGGCCCAGATCAAAGAAGCGTGTGTATGACCTCACAAAATGGTGACCTCGCGTTGGGCGCCTATTCGGCTAAGCGTTGCCCCCGCGTGGCTCACAACGACCATGCGCCGGCTAGCCCTCCCAAGACCGGGCTAGCCCCAGGGAAACAGCTGTTACTCGAGGAAGGCGTCCTATTTGAGCGCGCCGTAATCGATCTCATCCGAACGATCCTTGATGAGGAGTCGGGGCATCGACTTGTGGTCATCGGCAACAAGCACTGGGACGAGGCGACGGCCGCCACCGTCGCGGCGATGAGCGACGGCTTTGAGGTGATCGTCAATGGGCGTTTACCCGATATCGGCGGGCGACGTGGTGCTCCGGACGTGCTCATACGTCTCGGTAGCGGGTACGTGCCGGTAGACATCAAAAACCACCAAACACTGGTGGAGAGCAAGACAAAATCGGTGACCGTGTCAGCGTTGGCCGATCCGACACAGCGGTTCGAATATCCGCAGCGTTCGGATGCGGCCGACAACCGCCGCGATGACTGTATGCAACTCGCGCATTACACGCGCATGCTTCAGCGACTCGGCTTTCATTCGGCCGGTGCGATGGACGAGCATCACGAGTTGTTGATCGGTGGGATCATCGGGACCAGCGACTTCACCGCCTCCACCGGCGACCCGCACGGGATCACCTGGTATCAACTCGCCCAAGCTCGCGAGAAGACTTATTCGGTCTCTGCCGAGTCGCATCGTAAGACCCGCACCACGCTGGACCGCTACGACCACGAGTTCGCATTCCGGCTCAAGGTTGCCGCCTCGGCTCGCCGGGGTGAAGAGATCGTAAAGCCGTTCGGCATCGACGAATGTGATGACTGCGTATGGAACTCTCACTGCGTCACCATCGCTGGCCCGGAGGATGCCTCCTTCGCCATCAAAACTGGCCGACTCGACATGCGTGAATGGAAGTTTCTTTATGACCGAGGCATCACGACAGTGCACGCTCTGGCCCACCTCGACACCGACAGCCTCATATCCGAATTCGCCCAGTACAGCACCAAATCAAAGCCAGACCAGCGCCTCGCCAACGCCATTCGTCGGGCCCAAATGACCCTGGACGGCATCGCTTTCCAACTGCGGCACGGTTGGCCGGAAATTCCCGCCGCAGATGTCGAAGCTGACTTCGATATCGAATGGGACGCCGAGGGCCGCATCT
>JBMYXJ010000808.1:0-1504 GCA_049608285.1 Mycobacterium sp.
TGACTCGCCGTGATCGGCGGGTGCAGGCCCACCGTACGCGGCGGCGTTGGTTGTCGGGGTTTCGGAAGCCGAACGCGATGCGCCCGACGTGTTTGACGATGCGGTTGTAGCCCTCGGTGCGGGCGTTGGTCAGCCCGGTCTGCAGGGCGGCGATGATGGGTGCCTGCCAGGTCTCGATCGTTCGGGCGAATTTGATGATCTCGGGTATTTTGCAGGCGGCGCAGAATCGGTAGAACCGCTCCAGTGCGGCGTGGATCTCGTAGCGCAGCCCGCCGCGTCCGGTGCAGGAGAGTAGTTCCCGCAGCAGTTCTTTGGCGATCCACGCGGCGGCGATGTCTTCGCCGGGGTCGGCGGTGAGTAGCTTGGCGAACAGGGTGGCGCGCTGATCGGCGGTGAGTCGTTCCGCGCCGCGTAGCAGCCGGCGGCGGTTGATCCATTCGATGTCGGCTTTGCGGCCGCGTCGGCCCCGTTGGGCGAGGGTGACCCGGCGGCGCACCGCATCGACCATGTCGTTGGCTTTCTTGACCAGGTGGAATCGGTCGACGATCACGGTCGCCTCGGGCAGGCCTAGTCGCACCGCACGGGCGTAGACCGCCGACATGTCGATAGCCACATGGGTGATCTGGTCCCGCCAGGCCGGGTCCCGATCACCGAGCCATTCGGTCACCGTCGCGCAGGTGCGTCCGTTGACCTGGAACAACAGGCCCTGATCGCCGGTGATGTCGACCAGGCCGGTGTCCCAGCGGTCGACCCAGATCCGCTTGCCGGAGTCGGGGTCGGTCTCCCATTTCGCCTTGCCGCGGCGGGTCTCGTCGATGCCCAGCACCCTCACCGGCGCCGGCTCGGCCTCCAGGACCATGTCGGCGACGGCGATGACGTGGTCGTGCACGGTGTGCCAGCCACAGCGGTACTCACCGGCGACCGCGGCCACCGAGCGGTCCTTGTCGAGGACCTCAGAGGCCATCGCCGCCTTCGCCCGAGGGGTGACCCGGGCCCGCGGCGGTACACCAGGGACCGCTTCGGTGAATACCTTTCTGTCGCAGACCGTACTGGGGCACAACCATTTTCGTTTCCGCCACCGCAACACGGGCCGATCCGGACCTACCTGTACGTCACTCGGCGAGGTCGCTACCCAGCCCTTCGACCTGGTGGAGCGCTCCCCGCACTCGGGGCAGATCCCCACCCACTGCGGGGCGGTACGCACCACCACCAGCCGGGTGCCGTCTGAGAGGCGCTGCACTGACTCGACGACCACACCGTCGAGATCGAGCAGCAGTGAACTACCGTCAACCATGCCCGCGTTCCTTGTCCTGGATGCCTGAAGAACACCCAGCTCACAGGGGCGCGGGCCCCTAATCAATCACCGACACGACACGATGTCGGACAGCACCGGACCCCTATCAAATGCGAAGAGCCCCTTTCGGCGGGTGGTCAGAGGGTGGCGGTGCCTGGTGGGCTGTAGCCGATGGTGTTGCGCCACAATGTGAGCCAGTGCTGAGCCCAC
>JBMYXJ010000809.1:0-1496 GCA_049608285.1 Mycobacterium sp.
CTGCCGGCGCGGGGCCTGCCGGCGCCGGCTAGCTGAGCGGTATGCAGTCGTCGCCGCAGCCCGATCCGCTGGGAGAAGCTGGGGTGTCGCCCCGGCGCAACGCCGCGCCAGTAGGAGAAGCTGGGGTCGCGGGCCGATGCAACACTGCGCCAGTGGGTTCGACGGTGAGCGCACCGCCGGCCACCGTCGCCAACCCGTCGACGATCAGCGTGTATCCGCCCAATTCGCGTGGTGGCCACACCAGCGTGACGTCGGCGTGGCTGCTCGCGTTCCTGCGGGTGCTCTTGCCGACCGAGTCGATGCCGAGCCTGCCCTCGACGAGCTCCGGATGGACCGCGACGGTATGCGCCCGGTAGTCATCACTGACCGTCACCAGATAGGCGAAAGCGCGATCGGCCAGCGCAGCTGACAGCTGATCGAGGTCGACTTTGATGCTCATATCGTCGGGGCTGGCTGACGGCCCCTGATGAGTTTGCCCGGACGGGCTTCGGTGGGAACTCCGCGCTCGGCGATCACCTCTCCGGAGACGACCGTGGCGATATAGCCGTCGGCTTTCTGGTCGAGTCGACGCCCGCCTGCGGGTAGATCGCTGACGACGACTGGCTTATGCAACCGCAAGGCTGCTGCGTCGATGACATTCAGGTCGGCCTTGTATCCCACAGCGATGCGGCCGCGATCCTGCAGTCCTGCTACCCGAGCGGGGGTAGATGTCAGCTCGCGCACCGCCTCGGCGACCGACAGTCGGCCGGTGGGCCGGTCGCGCACCCAGTGCGTCAACATGTACGTCGGGAACGAGGCGTCGCAGATCATGCCGTAGTGCGCGCCGCCGTCACCCAGTCCCAGCACGACGTCGTCGCGACAGATCAAATCGGCCACTGTGTCCAGTTTCCCGTCGCGGAAGTTCGCCAACGTGACCAGCAGCATCGCGTGGCCGTCGTCGTCGAGCAGGCGGTCGTAGGCCTCCTCTAGAGGGCTGACCCCGCGCGCTTGGGCTTGGGCGCCGATGGAATCCGAGGGCGATGGCTCGTAGTTCGGCGGCTCCACGAGTGGGAACATGTAGTCCCAGGCTTGGGCGGCAAACATCAGCGGATGCCCGTCAGGTGCGGGTTCGTCGTTCAGAATTCGTTGCCGCACTTCGGGTTTACGCATTTCCTCTACCCGCTCAGACAATGGCAGCCCGGCTATCTCCTGATATGCCGGGTACATGACGAACGGATTGCCGGACAGTTCGAGACCCAGCACGAGTCCAATCGGCCGCGGGTACACCTGCGCAGTGATGGCGGGCTCGTCACCCCCTGAATTCTGATTCGCCTTCTCGACCATCCGCAGAGCGTCCAGGTAGATCGGATCACCGGAATTACCGATCGCGAGGGTGAACGTCACGGGCAGGCCGACATCGGCGGCGACGTCGAAAACGGTTTGCAGCACGGGTTCGTACTCGCCCGCTGCCAGGTCGGGGACAAACTGGATGAGGCCGCCGCCGGCGTCGTCCACGC
>JBMYXJ010000810.1:0-1485 GCA_049608285.1 Mycobacterium sp.
CAGGATTTAACGCCGCTCCACCTGGAGAACTCGTGTCTTTACATATTTCGCCGGGATTCGTTCCTGTCAGAAGAGAATCGGATCGCAGCGAGCCGGGCGATATTTCCAATATCTGGGCTGGAATCGGTCGACATCGACACTGAGGACGAATGGGATCTCGCTGCGGCGCTGATGGAGAGGCGCACATGAGCGGCAAGATCGCGATTACGTGCCTTCAGATGCAGAACGATCTGTATCGACACCGAGAGCGAATTGAAACCGCCGGCTACGAGTTGGTCGTGCCCGCTCTGACTGGCCAGCGTTTCGAGTCGGACGAATTAGTTGAATTGGTGCGTGACTGCGTAGGTATTGTGGCCGGTGATGACGATTTAGGCCGCCAGACGCTCACCAGCCTGCCAAACCTCAGGGTACTTGTCCGGTGGGGCATCGGAACTGACAGCGTGGATTTCGACGCCGCGCGCGAGCTGGGCGTTGTGGTGCGCAACACACCCGGCGTCTTCGGTGACGAAGTCGCCGACAGTGCCTTCGGGTTCATTCTCAACTTGGCGCGCGGGCATCACCTGATTGACGCCGCAGTACGCCGCGGAGAGTGGATGAAAATACAGGGGATCTCACTTTCGGGCGAGACACTGGGCGTCGTGGGCGGCGGGTCGGTCGGCAGCGCCGTGGTACGTCGAGGCCTGGGATTCGGGATGTCTGTCATAGTCTGCGACCCGTACTTCGAAGGGCAGCTCCCCGAGGGGGCCTCGCTGGTCGAACTTCACGAAGTACTCCGTCGGTCACGCTTCGTGGTGTTGACAGCACCATCGACACCATCGACTCGCGGAATGATCAGCGCATCGACTCTTGGGAGGATGAGGCCAGACGCGTTCGTGATCAATGTCGGACGTGGTGAGCTGATCATCGAGACGGCCCTCGTCGCCGCTTTGGAATCGGGAGCGTTGGCTGGGGCGGGACTCGACGTGTTCGAAGTGGAGCCGCTACCGGCCGACAGTCCACTACGCGATCTAAATGTCCTCCTAGGCTCACACAATGGCTCCAACACGACGGCCGGTGTAAGGCGCGCGAGTGAGCGAGCCGTGCAGATTCTCCTAGAGGAACTCAGGCGAACGTGAAGCGGATAACCAGAATATCTTGGCACGATGCGGTGACCTTTGCCGACGGGAGCTGTTCCGGTGGTTGACCCGCCACAACATGCAACGACAGCACTCCCACTGCCTTGATTTCATTGCCTTGATTTCAGCCCCGCCGCCGACGAAAGAAGCCACACGCGCGCTACGCTGCCCCGGACCGCGTAACCATTAGTGGCTCTTCCGGTTTTAGAGTGCATCAATGCGTTGGGCGAGGTTGCCGCAGTGCAGGAGTGAGCGCACTCGGTAGTGGGTCAGGTTGCGGAATCCGAGCGCGTTTCGGCGTAGGGCTTCCAGGCGCCCGTTGATGGCTTCGGTGGGGCCGTTGGAGGCGTGGTGGTCGAAGTAGGCCAGT
>JBMYXJ010000811.1:0-1482 GCA_049608285.1 Mycobacterium sp.
GCGAATACCGCGGTGCCGAGCGCTATGACCACCGCGCCTATCGCCAATCCGGCGACCGGCGGGCGCCACCCCAACGCGAAGCCGATGGCGCCGAACAAGATCGACTGCAGGGCGACCACCGCCACCACCGCCAGCGATTTTCCTGCGATGATGCCCCACACGGGCAGAGACGTGGCCCCGAGCCGCTTAAGGGCTCCGTACCGGCGGTCAAACGCGACGGCGATCGCCTGGCCGGTGAACGCCGTGGAGATGACCGCCAGGGCCATGATGGCGGGAACGAAGACCGCCGCGCGGTTGTCCCCGAACGAACCCAACGGCAACATCGTCAGCCCCACCAACAAGGTGATCGGGATGAACATCGTGAGCAGCAGCTGCTCCCCGTTGCGCAGTAGCAGGCGCAACTCCAGCGCGAACTGTGCGTTCAGCATCCGGGGCACCGCTGCCGGCCGTGGATCGGGCGTGAATGTCCCAGGGGCGAAACGGTTGTTCATGATCGCAACTCCCGCCCGGTCAGCTCAAGGAACACGTCTTCCAGGCTGCGCTGTTCGACACGCATGTCGGTGGCTAGGACGTCAAGGCGGGCACACCATGCCGTCACGGTCGCGAGCACCTGCGGATCAATGCGGCCCTCGACGAGGTATTCACCCGGTGAAGCCTCAACCGCGTGGAAACTCTCCGGCAGTGCCGATGTCAGCAGCGTCAAATCCAGCATTCGGGGTGCCCGGAACCGCAGTTGGTTCTCCGCACCGCTGCGCATCAGTTCAGCCGGGGACCCAGTGGCGACCGCGACGCCCCGGTCGATGATCAAGATTCGGTCGGCGAGCTCCTCGGCTTCGGTCAGCTGGTGCGTCGTGAGCACCACTGTCACACCGTCACGTCGCAGCGCGTCGATCAACTCCCACACCACGATTCGCGCGTGGGCGTCCATTCCCGCCGTGGGTTCGTCGAGGAACACCAACTCGGGCCGGCCAACGACAGCGCAGGCCAGCGAGAGCCGCTGCTGTTGTCCACCAGACAGCCGCCGATACGTAGTGCGCGCGGAGTCGGTCAGCCCCAGGGTGTCCAGCAGCCATTGCGGGTCGATGGGGTCGGAGCAGTAGGACGCCACGAGGTTGAGCATCTCGCCTGCGCGCGCCGCCGGATATGCCCCACCGCCCTGCAGCATCACACCGATAAGTGATCGCATCTCGGCGTTGTCGGCGATGGGGTCCAAACCGAGGATCTCGATCCTGCCGGAGTCGGGCTTGATGAAGCCCTCACACATCTCCACCGTGGTCGTCTTCCCGGCACCATTGGGCCCCAATAGCGCAAACACCTCGGCGGTCTCGACTTCTAGATCGAGCTCTGACACTGCGGTCGTCGATCCGTAGCGCTTGCTGACGCCGCGCAGCAGTATGGGGGCTGCCGAGGAGCGCTCCCGCGAGGAGCCGACAGCACTGGAGGTCACGGAGACTCAGCGTAGGCGTCGGGTCTGGCGGGTGG
>JBMYXJ010000812.1:0-1481 GCA_049608285.1 Mycobacterium sp.
CTTTCGCCACCGAAGGGATCCTCTGCAATACCGGAGGCCGGTACCAGCTAACGGAGAAGGGGCGAGCCTTCTTCCCGGTGCTCGTGGCTGCCTTGCAGTGGGCACAGCGGTGGTACCCCGACCCCGAGGGTCCCGCGGTGGAGCTGACCCACACAGTATGTGGCCATCGGTTCAGCCCCGTTCTCGTGTGCGACCAGTGCTCAACGGCGTTGCGTGCCGCGCAGGTGATTCCGGTCTGATGTGAGAGTCGTCGGCAATTACGCGACTTAGTCGACAACCAGTTCAGGCGGCGCGGCTGGGCAGGGGTGGTCACCCAATCTGAACTTCAAGTTGTTCCGCACTGAGGGCCACTCGATGTCCAGGATCGAATAGACGACGGTGTCGCGTCGCGACCCGTCGGGAAGGATCTGGTTACTGCGCAACACTCCGTCGAGTTTCGCGCCGAGCCGCTCGATGCCGGCACGGCTGGCCGAGTTGAAGTAATGCGTACGGAACTCGACTGCAACGCATCCCAACGTGTCAAAGGCATGGCCGAGCATGAGCAGCTTCGTTTCGGAGTTAATCCCCGTACGTCGAGCAGAAGCGGCGTACCAAGTATAGCCGATTTCAAGCCGACGGTTCGGGCCGTCGACGTTCATGTAGCTGGAGGATCCGACCAGAGCACCGTCGCGCCCGCGCACCACCAAGGTCAATCCGCTATCCGGTCTCTGCGCCGCCAGCCGCATCTCGACCCACTCTTCGGCCGCGCCCGCCTTCGGCGCGAAGGTAAACCACAACCTGCCAAGCTCACCGTCGGCGGCAACCGCCTCGATCTCGGGAAGATGTTCGCGGGTAAGGGGTTCCAACCTCACCCAACGGTCGCCGACCAACGTCACAGGCTCAACGAAACCGCTCATGAATGCCTCCTCGCTTCTGGTGCCGAGGCCCTCCAGGCTGCCAGTGTCGTCCACACGGACAGCAGGACGGACGCCAGCGCGACCGCGCCCCCGACATAAAATCCGTAACCCGCCGATACCGGCGGGTACACGTAGAGCCGGTAGTACCAGACTGCCAGAACGGTCAACATGACCGAAATAGACAGCGCAACAATCGAAGCCACCCGCACCGAGATGTCACGGGCTGACATCGCACCGGCCACGACCAACAACGCCGACAGCAGCACGATGAGCTGCCCGACCCCGAACCCTGGAGGGGGCACCGGCATGGCTCCGGCGATCCCGCCGATCGCACTGGCCCGCCCGCCGCCGTCGGCCGCAGAGATGAGCCACGGGAACCAGGCACTTACCGCGACGATCAATGCGGACAGTGCCACCAGCCAACCGGGGCGCACGCGAGCCATCAACAGAGAATACTGTGTCCGACGAGCCTGCCTCACAACGACGCTGGGCAGTAGGGTGGTACTGATGAGTGATCGTCCGGAACTGGCGCGTCGACTAGATCTATCTCCGCACCCAGAAGGCGGCTGGTACCGGGAGACGTGG
>JBMYXJ010000813.1:0-1479 GCA_049608285.1 Mycobacterium sp.
TCGCAGCCGATGACGACCAATTCATGACCATCGCGAAATTCCGTGCCGCACGACAACTCTGGGGACGGGTAGCGGAGGTGGTCGGGGAGCCCGAGGCGGGCGCACCGACCGTGCATGCGAGCACTTCGTTGGCGATGATGGCCCAGCGCGATCCATGGGTGAACATGTTGCGCACCACCGTGGCGGCGTTCTCTGCGGGTATAGGCGGTGCTGACACCGTTCTGGTGCATCCGTTCGATGTCGCGATTCCGGCTGGGTTTCCTGGCACCGCGCGCAGTTTCGCGAGGAGAATCGCGCGGACCACACAGTTGCTGCTGCTCGAGGAGTCTCATATCGGCCGCGTACTGGACCCGGCGGGCGGCTCGTGGTTCGTCGAGGACCTCACCGGCCAATTGGCCGAACAGGCCTGGGCGCACCTACAGGAGATCGAGGACCGGGGTGGTTTCGAGGCTGCCAGCGGCCACATCAGCGGATGCATCGCCGACGTCGCCAATCGCCGCGCAGACGACATCGCCCATCGGCGTACCCCGCTCACCGGCGTGAACGAGTATCCCAACCTGTCTGAAACCCTTATTCCACAAGGCGATTCGCTTCCAGGGGTATTACGTTACGCGGCGGACTTCGAAGGACTGCGGAACCGTTCCGATATCTCGCTGGAGAAGACAGGGGCCCGGCCGAAGGTGCTACTGCTGCCGCTTGGTCCACTCGCTGAGCACAATATTCGCACCACATTCGCGTCGAACCTGCTGGCGACCGCAGGAATTGAGGCGGTCAATCCGGGATCGGTGGACGCTGCCGGTGTCGAAAAGGCGGTGGCCGATGGGGGAGATGGGGAAGGCGTCGAGATCGCGGTGATCTGTGGCACGGATGCGCGTTATGCAAGCGAGGCCTCGGGAGTCGTCGAGGCAGCGCGCCGGGCCGGCGTAGGTCACATCCTGTTGGCCGGACCGGAGGCTGCGGTCGCCGGCACTGATTCGAAACCCGACGGCTACCTGAGTGCAAAGATCGATGCCGTCCAAGCATTATCGGGTCTGCTGACCCGATTGGGGGTATGACGTGACCGCGCGAGATGTCCTACCAGCGGCCACTTCGGACCATATTGGTAGCTTCGCCGATGTCCCGCTGCGCAGCGAGTGCGTTCCTGTGCCCCCCACAGCGGCCGATGTCGCCGACCACGTGTCCGCGGCGGCTGCCGCGCATGGGTATACCGCCGACCAGCTGGACTGGGTCACCCCCGAGGGTATCGACGTCAAACCGGTCTACATTGCCGCCGATCGGGACGACGTGGTCCGGGCAGGCTATCCGCTGGGCAGTCTGCCCGGAGAGCCACCGTTCGTGCGCGGTCCCTACCCGACGATGTACGTCAACCAGCCCTGGACGATCCGCCAGTACGCCGGCTTCTCGACCGCAGCCGAATCCAACGCGTTCTATCGCCGCAACCTGGCTGCTGGGCAGAAGGGCCTATCGGTGGCCTTCGAC
>JBMYXJ010000814.1:0-1476 GCA_049608285.1 Mycobacterium sp.
CCTCACTGCAGGGGCCTCCACAATCCCTCGGGGTGCTGCGATGGTGGACGACGAGCCCCATATCCCAGTCCTGTTGGACCGGTGCGTTGAGTTGCTTGCACCGGCGCTGACCAGGCGCGGCTCAGATGGCACGGGTGCCACGCTGCTGGACGCCACCCTCGGAGCCGGTGGCCACGCCCATCGGTTTCTCACCCAGTTCGCCGGCCTCCGGCTGATAGGCCTGGACCGTGACACCGATGCGCTGCGGATCGCGGGTAGGCGTCTGGCTCCGTTCGCCGATCGCATCACCCTGGTGCACACCCGCTTCGACCGGTCAGCCGGTCTAGCCGGTGTCGCCGAAGCGGCGGCAGGGGAGGGCGGAATTGACGGGATCCTCTTCGACCTGGGTGTGTCCTCGATGCAGCTCGACCGTCCGGAACGCGGCTTCTCCTACTCAAACGACGCGCCGCTGGACATGCGAATGGACACCGCGGGGGGCGCGGGCACTGAGCCGGACCTGACGGCCGCGGAGCTATTGAACACTCTCGACAAGCGGGCGCTGACGCGTATTCTCCGCGAGTTCGGCGAAGAGCGATTCGCCAGCCGCATCGCAGCACACGTCGTGGCGCGCCGCGCCACCCTTCCGTTCTCAACGACCGGCGAGTTGGTCGAACTGCTCTACCGGGCGATACCCGCACCGGCGCGCCGCACCGGAGGGCACCCGGCCAAGCGAACCTTCCAAGCATTGCGAATCGCGGTCAACGCCGAGTTGGAGTCGCTGAGCCGGGCGTTACCCGAGGCTTTGGCGGCCCTGCGCCCGGGCGGTCGAATCGTCGTCATGGCCTATCAATCTCTGGAGGACCGAATCGTCAAGACTCAGTTCGCCACTGCGACCGCGTCCCGAACGCCATCGGGTCTGCCGGTCGAACTGCCAGGGCACGGTCCCGAGTTTGTCGCACTGACTCGGGGCGCCGAACGAGCAAGTTCCGACGACATCGAACGGAATCCGCGAAGCGCCCCGGTTCGCCTGCGCGCATTGCAACGAGTTGAGGGGGAGTAGCGATGAAGGCAAAGAACTCGGCGCGTCGCACTGCATCTGGGAAAAGGGCGCCCGCCCGCGGCGGTCGCGGGTCAGCGCTCGAAGCGAAGCGGAGGGTCGAGTCGCCGCCACGCAGGCGTAAGCCGACGCGCGAACAGCGGTCGCAACGCTCAGTGCGGCAGACCAGCCCGAATCGACGGTCAACGGACGGTCCAGCGCGGCCCAAGAGCGCCACCCAGGCCAAAGCGCGAGCAAAGGCCCGAAAGGCCAAGACGCCCAAAGTAGTTCGTACCCCGCTCCGGCAGCGGATGTTGGTCAGGTTGGCGGCTATCGACCTGAACCCCCGCACTCTCGTCGCCCGGGTGCCGTTTGTGGTCCTGATCATCGCTGCCCTGGGCACTGGCCTGGGTGTGACTCTGTGGTTATCCACCGATGCCGCCGAGCGTTCGTATCAGCTG
>JBMYXJ010000815.1:0-1436 GCA_049608285.1 Mycobacterium sp.
GGTCGAAATCGAGGGCATGTCGATCCTGTACTCCGACGATGACATCGTCGCGGTCGACAAGCCGCCCGGGGTGGCTGCGCACGCGACCGTCGGCTGGCATGGTCCGACGGTGCTAGGTGGGCTGGCGGCGGCAGGGTTCCGGATCAGCACGTCGGGAATCCACGAACGCCAAGGCATCGTGCACCGCCTCGATGTGGGCACCTCAGGGGTAATGGTGGTGGCGCAGTCCGAGCGGGCGTACACCGTCCTTAAGCGGGCATTCAAACAGCGCACGGTAGAGAAGCGCTACCACGCGCTCGTCCAGGGCCACCCGGACCCGTCCAGCGGGACCATCGATGCTCCGATCGGTCGGCACCGCGGCAACGACTGGAAGTTCGCGGTCGTCGAACGCGGTAGGGCTAGCGTGACCCACTACGACACCTTGGAGGCCCACCAGGCTGCAAGCCTTGTTGACGTTCATCTCGAGACAGGCCGGACCCATCAGATCAGGGTCCACTTCGCTGCACTGCATCATCCATGCTGTGGTGACCTGACTTATGGCGCTGATCCGACGTTGGCCAAAAGGCTTGGACTGGAACGTCAATGGTTGCACGCCAGGTATCTGGCGTTCGCGCATCCGGCCGACGGGCGGCGCACCGAGATCATCAGTCCGTACCCGGGCGACCTGCAGCAGGCGCTGGACGGCCTACGCCTTCACGACGTGTGAGATCGGGGCTGCTGTTCGGCCTAGGCGCCTACGGCATGTGGGGGCTGTTTCCGGCTTTCTTCCCGTTGTTGAAGCCCGCTGGCGCGGTCGAGGTGTTGGCGCACCGGATCATCTGGAGCTTCGTCCTGATGCTGCTGGTGGTCGCTGTTGTCGGTCGATTCGGCGACCTCAAGGCCATCAGCGGGCGCGTATGGCTACTCCTGGCCGCGGCCTCGGCGCTGATCTCGGTCAATTGGGGCATCTACGTCTATGCCGTGAACAACGGACACGTTGTCGACGCCGCGCTCGGGTATTTCATCAACCCCCTGGTATCGATCGCGCTCGGATTGCTGATCTTCGGGGAGAGATTGAACCGCTGGCAGTTCGCCGCGCTGGCTGTGGCGGTCTTGGCGGTGGTGGTCATGACGGCCCACGCGGGTGTACCGCCGGTGATCGGGCTTGGCCTCGCCTTCTCGTTCAGCTTGTACGGCACCCTGAAAAAGTTGGTGCCCACCGACCCGCGGGTCAGTGTAGGTGTCGAGGCCGGTTTGGCCGCGCCTTTTGCGCTGGCCTTTGTGGTCGTTCTGCAGGTCAACGGGCAGGGGACATTCACCGGCCACGGCGAGGGCCACGCCGTATTGATGGTCTTGTCGGGCGTGCTTACAGCGTTGCCGTTGTTGCTGTTCGCCGCCGCGGCGCATCGGCTGGCCATGGTTTCGCTGGGGCTGCTGTTCTACGTGACACCGGTGAT
>JBMYXJ010000816.1:0-1432 GCA_049608285.1 Mycobacterium sp.
GGCCCAGCTGAAGGTCCCCGGGTCGATCGACGGCTGGCATCGGGAGAAGCCCCAAGTGTGCTGACAGCTGGCACTTTGTCATTTGTGGTGTAGAGCAAGCGGTTTGGGCGGTGGCTAGCCGCTGCCGCCTGTGAGCGGTTGCAGGTGCATTTCGTGGGCCACTCGGCGCGCATCGTCGGTGGGTGAAGTTCGGAAAATGTTGTCTATGCGAGGCGCACGTGGAAGGCCAACTTCGGCTGTTGTAGCCTCACATGATGGAAGTACTACGTTCTGTAGTTGTTCTGCTGCATATCGTCGGGTTCGCGGTCATCTTTGGAGCGTGGGTGGTCGAGGCGGCAGCACGCCGGTTCACCACGACCAGGGTGATGGACTACGGCGTACTGACTTCCCTGCTCACCGGACTCGCACTCGCGGCGCCCTGGCCGGCCGGAGTCGAACTGAACTACCCCAAGATCGGGATCAAGCTCGTCATTTTGTTGGTCCTCGCCGGGGTGGTCGGGATGGGCAATGCCCGACAGCGCCGCAGTGGGGAGGCGGTGCCGCGCTGGCTGTTCTTCGCGGTCGGTGCTCTGACGTTCGCCGCCGCTGCGATCGCAGTGCTGTGGTGAACGGGGCGTGGCTACTGTTCGCCGAGCCCCATCAACTCGGTGACGTGGTGGTCGCGTCCGGCGGTGTAACCGCCGTCCACGGCGATGGCCTGACCGCTGAGGAAGCTGGCCTCAGCTGACAGCAGGAATGCAGCGACGGCCGCGACCTCGTCGGGTCGGCCGAACCGTCGCAGTTTGTGCTCATGGCGCAGCGCCGCACGAGTCTCGTCCATTCCCGGAATCCCCATGACGGATTCGAGCAGCGGAGTCTGGATGAATCCCGGGCAGATCGCATTAGCGCGGATCCCGCTGGGCCCGTAGTCGATTGCCGCATTCTTGGTGAGCAGCACGACACCGCCCTTGGAGGCGTTGTAAGCGCTGCCGCCGGCCGTGCCCTCAAGGCCTTCGATGCTGGCTAGCGTCACGATCGATCCCCGCTCACCGCCGATCCGGTCCTGCTCAACCATCTGACTCAGCGCGGCGCGCATCACCACAAAGGTGCCCTTGAGGTTGACGTCGAGTACTCGGTCCCATTCCTCGTCGGGCAGCAGGTGGATCGGGCCGCCGCCTCCCACTCCCGCCGAATGGACCACGCCGTCGAGTCGGCCTGCCGCCGTGACCGTTGCCGCTACCGCCTGCTCGACGGCCGCGGTGTCGAGCACATCGGCTCCGCGGTACTCGAAGCCTGTCACATGATTCTGCGGCGCTTCACGCGCAACGTCGAGACCGACCACGGTGGCCCCCTCAGCGAGGAGTCGATTGGCGGTGGCCAGGCCAATGCCCGAAGCGGCGCCAGTTACCAGAACACCTCTGCCGGCAAGACCGTTCATCAGCCCAGTATTGCC
>JBMYXJ010000817.1:0-1418 GCA_049608285.1 Mycobacterium sp.
CCGCGCAGCCGCGGCGTCACCGTGACGCCGGCACGCGGCGCGCTGGCCATCGTCCACCGCCGCAAAGCTGCCACCCCTGAGGCTTCCGGCTCGGTGTCAGCCGCCGAGTGCGGTCTCTAACTGCCGCTCATCACTGGGTAATCTCATGTGTCGGCGATCCCGGTTCCGACTTCGGAGCCCGGACCAGCCACGATGGCGCACACCGCCCACGGCAGGCCCGCCTCCTACAGAAGTTCGGTAGGAGGCCAGTGCGCAACACGCCGTCTGCCTATCCGGCTTCAAGACCACCGCGTTGCCGGCAATCAGGGCGCGTACCGAATCACCCCCACCGCACCTTTGGGCTGGCAACCGACGGTGGTCTTGCCGAGCACCGGCAGCAGTCCCTGCACCGTTCGCGGCTTCCGCAGGTCCTCGGCAACACGGGCGTAGTTTGCGTTCGCCATGAGGCCGACGATCTCTTCTTGCGCTACCCAGCGGGCCTTGCCCGTCTACGCCTGCAACATGTCTAGCAGAAATTCGCGATTCTTCACGACCAAATCTCGGTAGCGGCGGATCACCGCGATTCGATCACTCACCGGGCGGCGCGCCCAATCAGCCTGTGCTAAGCGGGCTTTCACGATGACAATCTCGGCTTCGGCCAGGGCGCCGGCCGGGATGGTCGCCAGTGGGGCTTGCCGGTGTACAGCTGGGTCTCTGCGGCGGCGGCACACCGTTTAGGCCGCTGCAGAACATTGCACTTACATGACATTGCACGCACTGACGAGCGCAGAAATCCCTCGCTCATATGCACCCGCTAAACACCCAAAGCAGTCAGCATTTCGCAAGGAATCCGGGCTAGAACTTGTACTGCAGAATCCTCGACTTGCGGGCAATGGCCGGCAATCGGCGTGACAAGCGGCTGGCGACCCGCAGTCCGGCGGGAAACAGCTCGGCTTCTGGCTGTTGCATCGCGCTGGCCTCCTCCATGAGAGCCAGCCCGTTGTGCCAGCTCTCCGGATGCCGGGCGTTCTTGAACCCACGGAACCGCCATTGGCTGTGCGGTGAGTTTGCTTTCCGCGAGGTGGCCAGCCCGGCAATCAGCTGATTAGCCTTGCTGACGGGGCCGTAGTCGTTGAACGCGATAACACCGGAATCAAAGTGCGCGGCGATAGCGCGCACGATCGCGATGAACTCGGCCTCATCCAGAAAAGCAACCAGCCCGTCGGCGAACGCCATTGTCGGGCGAGCTTGGGGAATGGTGTCGGCCCACCCTGGCGCAAGCAACGACGCCGCCACCGTCTGGTCGCCGACCTCGGCGGGCAATAGCGCCTCGCGTAACGCTATGACCTCGGGCAGGTCGACGCTGTACCAATCCACTGTCGGCGGGGGATCGACCCGGACCACCGCGCTGTTCAGTCCGGCGCCGAGGTCGACTATGA
>JBMYXJ010000818.1:0-1411 GCA_049608285.1 Mycobacterium sp.
AGTTGCCCAACGCTGATCAGTCCATGAAGCGACCATTGCCTGCAACGCGCCCGCAGCCTCCGCGGGTATCCCCGGTGCGGTCGCTTCCATATCATCGTGATGAGCAACATGCTCGGCGGCCGACACCGACATTGCCGCCAGCATGTTCTCGCCGGCCCAGTGCAAATCCTCCGGCCGAACCCGTAGTGGCTCCACCATCCGCTCCCGAATATCTCACGCCGCGGATCGCACCGCGGTACCTAGCCAACTTACCGCCCTGTCGGCGTGCCTGACCGCATCAATTTGGGTCAGCTGACTGACCGGCGGCTCGTCGGGGCAGCAAAGCATGAGAGACCACTCATCTTCATATTCATCAGGGTTCATATCGGTCCGGAAATCTGACCATGACCGCGAAATCCGCGTGAAACAGATGAATGGAGCACACACCATGCAACGACCCGCTACCTGGAAGGTTGTCACCGTCAGTGCCGCCATGGCCGGCCTCGGTGTCCTCGGCACTGGAGCCGCGATGGCCGATGACAGCGAGATGCCACCCAACATCTGCTGCGAGGTACCCGTTACGGCCACCGGCGACGGCGACACATCCGAGTCGGACCCGCGTTTGCGGTACAGGTTTACCCCCATCAACGGCGGCGACGCATCGCCGGAGGACTCCCGGTTGTGGTACCAGTTTCCAATCGAGGCCCACAGCGACGGGGACATGTCGCTGAAGGAATCTCGCCTCTCGAGTTGGTACGTGGGCCTTCAACCCGGCCGTTAAGCCGTTAAGCCCCGGCGCCCGCCGCACCACGGCGGCGGGCGTCGATTCTTCTCAAGACACTTCTTCAGGCACTGTCACGTTGGCGAGTGGGGCGGCCCCGGAGGATCGGTGTGGTGAGCACCGCAGCGCCGTGTACATGGGCCATCGTTGACCGGTTGAGTTCAGTCACCGCTGTACGTGGCTGAACTTCAGGTTCCCGCTGAGCTTTCGTGAAGTCGAGGAGTTCAGGAGCTGAGAAGCTCAGACTCGCAAGCGTTGTCACCGTGAGCCACGAGCCGATCCGGCGGGGTCGGCCTGGCCTGGCTCGACTCGGCATGTCCACACGCCCGATCTACACCCACGGCAGTGGTCGCACTACACAACCGGGCAAGCGTACTGCCTAGCCACATCCATCAGCCGCTGCTGAGCGCCGGGACCAACCACACCTTGGGCGATCATCTCCCACCCGATGAACCCCGGTATGGTCCCTTCGCACGCTTGGTGGGCGACACGCCACGCAGTGTCTGGGTTCAGATTGAATCCGTTGCGCTGCAAGCCTTGCATGTACGCGTCGAATTCAGGTGTGCCCTGGTCAGGTATAGCGGCAGCCGCGCCAGCTAAAGCGACAGCGGCAACCACCGCACCAATCAGAGGCGTAATCACACGTCGCAT
>JBMYXJ010000819.1:0-1389 GCA_049608285.1 Mycobacterium sp.
AGCGGCGATCGCGTCACCGGCGCCAACCTGGTGGCCCACCCGGTACCGGAGATGGTGGCGATCACCGGGTCGGTAGCGGCGGGCAAGGCTGTCGCGGTCAGCGCCGGCGCCAACCTCAAACGCACACACCTCGAGTTGGGCGGTAAAGCGCCGGTGATCGTATTCGACGACGCTGATCTCGCTGCGGCAGCCGAGGGTATCGCCACCGCCGGATACTTCAACGCCGGACAGGACTGCACCGCCGCCACCAGAGTGCTCGTGCACACCTCGATCGCTGCGGAGCTGACCGCCGCGCTCGCCGACCAGGCCAAAGCCGCGACAACGACATTCGGCCGCGCTGTCGACGACGAGGACGCCTGGGTGCCGCCGGTCAACAACGTCAACCAGATGGAGCGGGTGCTGTCTTTCTTCTCCGATGTCCCCTCGCACGCCACGGTCGCCGCCGGCGGCAATCGGCAGGGCGACCAAGGTTTCTACGTAGCACCGACAGTCGTCAGCGGGCTACGCCAGGACGATCGGCTGATCCAGCAGGAGATCTTCGGCCCGGTGATCACAGTGCAGGCGTTCACCGACGAGGCCGAAGTAGTGGAAAAGGCCAACGGCGTCGAGTTCGCGCTGGCCTCCTCGGTCTGGACCAAAGACGTGTCACGCGCGCTGCGGGTGTCCAACGCACTTGACTTCGGCTGCGTGTGGATCAACACCCACATACCGCTCGTCGCCGAGATGCCCCACGGCGGGTACAAGTCCTCCGGGCACGGTAAGGACCTGTCGATGTACGGGCTCGAGGACTACACCCGTATCAAGCACGTCATGGCGTATACCGGCTAGGCGTCACGGGCCGGCCGACTACCGCGCCAGCCCAACCACCAGCGCGACGATCCCGATGAGCGGCAAGAATCCCTGGATGACCGCAGAGCGGGCCTTGTCTGGCGCTGAGGCGAGCAACACCACCGCGGCTGCCAACATCGAGCCCAACCCGGCGAATACCAGCGCCGCGCCCACCGCCGTGGCACCGCTGCACACCACCGCCACGCCAATTACTGTGACCACCGCAAGGAACAAGTTGTAGAACCCTTGGTTGAAGGCCAGCAGACGGGTGGTTTCGGCCTCATCTTTGGTGGTACCGAACACGGCGCGGGTTCGAGCCGACGTCCAGGTTATTGACTCCATGACGAAGATGTAGACGTGTAGCACGGCGGCCAGCGCAGCCACGATCAAACCGGCAATAACCATGCTGACTCCTTGCTCGTTCTTCTGGTGCCCATCATTCGAACAGACCGGACTGCCCCAGGCCACCGGCCACGCCGGGCGGAGTCATACCCAGGTGGGTCCAGGCCAAAGCGGTGGCGACGCGCCCGCGCGGAGTACGCGCGATCATCCCGGCGCGCA
>JBMYXJ010000820.1:0-1358 GCA_049608285.1 Mycobacterium sp.
TCGGCACGCATTCCGTCGACGTCGAAGGCCGCGCAGAGCGCCGCGATGCGGCGTAACTCCTTGTCAGGCAACACAACATCGGGCAGCAGTGCACGGGCCCGGGATATGCGGGCTGCCAGTTCGGCATCGGCGCCGGCGTATCGCTGCACAAACCCCGCTGGATCGGCCTCATAGGCCAGGCGCGAACGGATCACCTCGGCACGGACCTCGACGTCGCGGGATGCCTGCACGTCCACGGTCAGCCCGAACCGGTCGAGCAACTGCGGCCGCAACTCGCCCTCTTCGGGGTTCATCGTGCCTATCAGTACAAACCGAGCCTCGTGGCTGTGCGAAACTCCGTCGCGTTCAATGTGCACCCGGCCCATCGCAGCCGCATCCAGCAGGACGTCCACCAGATGATCGTGCAGCAGGTTGACTTCATCGACGTACAACACCCCGCCGTGCGCGCGCGCAAGCAGTCCCGGCGAGAACGCATGCTCTCCGTCACGCAATACCTTCTGCAGGTCCAGCGATCCGACCACCCGGTCCTCGGTGGCACCGATCGGCAGTTCCACGAGCTGCCCACCTCCTCCGCCGGATGCTTTGAAGGCCTCGGTGAGAACCTGCGCCAGACCGCGGACAGCGGTCGACTTCGCAGTGCCCTTCTCTCCGCGGATCAGCACTCCCCCAATGTCGGGTCGCACTGCGCACAGCACAAGCGCAAGCCGCAAACGGTCGTGGCCCACCACCGCACTGAACGGATAAAGCGAATCGGACGGGTTGGACGACGGGTTGGACGACGGGTTGGACGACGGGTTGGACACAGTCACCGCTTCACCGTCGGCACTGCCGGGCCGGGCTCTTCTCATCGGGCGTCACGGCAGCCAGATCCTCTGCCCAGCTGCGCTGCGGCGCCACCGTCATCCGGTAGCCACGGCCGCGGGGGTCTCGGACCGCTCGCTGCCAGGCCCTGACCCCACCCCCCGACTCTCCTGAGCGTCACTGGTGGGCTCATCGAGTGAAAGCACCTTGGTGCCATGCGCCCACACTTTCTCGAAAAGCGCAGGTTCGCTGGACAGCTCGACTCCCAGAGACGGGACCATCTCCTTGAGTTTCGGCAGCCAACCCTGATATTGGTCTGGGAAGCAACGCTCCATCACTTCGAACATCGCGGGCACAGCGGTCGAGGCGCCCGGCGACGCGCCTAGCAGGCCGGCGATACTACCGTCCGCAGCCGATAAAACTGTGGTACCGAACTCCAACACGCCGCCTTTGCCCTTGGCCTTCTGAATCACCTGAACGCGCTGTCCCGCAACGTCAAGCACCCAGTCGGAATCGACTGCGCTGGGAGCGAATTCACGGAGCGCATCGACGCGAGC
>JBMYXJ010000821.1:0-1356 GCA_049608285.1 Mycobacterium sp.
GTTAAGCAGCCAGCTGGTTCCGCACTGGAACCACCGCTCCCCGGTGGGGCACGCTGCAGACCGACCGAGCCCCGGCAGGCAGGCCGAAGATACCTACTTCACGCCACCTGCCCTTGGACCACCGGCAGGCCCGGGTCGCTCGCCACATCCAACGGCGATGCGTCCGCCCCGGCAGCGATGAGGTGCGCGGCGAAGGACGCGATCATTGCGCCGTTGTCGGTACACAGCCGCGGTCGCGGAACCCGCAACGTCAGGCCCGCCGCCGCGCACCGCTGCGCCGCGAGCTCCCGTAGCCGCGAGTTCGCCGCCACACCTCCGGCGATCAGCAGCGTCGCCACCCCGAGTTCATCGGCCGCGCGCACCGCCTTGGCGGTGAGCACATCGGCGACGGACTCCTGGAATCCCGCCGCCACATCAGCCTCGGAAGCGTCAGGATGGCGTTCGACGTAGCGGGCCACGGCGGTCTTCAGCCCGGAAAAACTGAACGAATACGGGGCGTCGCGCGGCCCGGTCATCCCACGGGGAAACATGATCGCCTCGGGGTTGCCCGTGCGCGCGAGCTCGTCGAGCGCCCTGCCACCCGGATATCCCAGACCCAGCAGCCGGGCCACCTTGTCGTAGGCCTCGCCGGCGGCATCGTCGACGGTAGAGCCCAGTTCGACGATCGGCTCGCCGAGTGACCGCACATGCAACAGGTTGGTGTGCCCCCCGGACACCAGCAGACCGATACTCTCGGGCAGCTGGCCGTGATCGAAGACGTCGGCAGCCAAGTGCCCACCCAGATGGTTGACCGCATAGAAAGGCACTTGCCACGCCGCCGAATATGCCTTGGCTGCAGCAACTCCGACCAGCAACGCCCCGGCCAGGCCAGGCCCGATGGTAGCCGCGACGACGTCGGGCCGGTCGACGCCGGCGGCCCCCAGAGCGCGACGCATCGTCGGCACGAGGGCCTCCAGGTGCGCGCGGGAGGCGATCTCTGGTACCACACCGCCAAAACGAGCGTGCGCGTCCACACTGGATGCCACCTCATCAGCTAGCAGCGTGACCGTGCCGTCGTCACCGAGTTCGGCAATGCCGACACCTGTTTCGTCGCAAGAACTTTCGATGGCCAGGATGATCATTGCCGCTGCCGTTTCATGGTGTAGGCGTCTGCGCCACTGACGCGATAGTAACGCTTGCGCACACCGACCCTGGTGAAGCCTTCGCTCTCATACAGGGCGATGGCTGCCGCGTTATCGGTCCGCACTTCGAGGAAAATATCTCCGCCGCCGGCGAATTCAAACAGGCGCAGGAGCAGCTGCCTACCGATCCCCTGCCCCTGGTTGGCAGGGTCGACACCGATGGTGTGAATCTCGT
>JBMYXJ010000822.1:0-1324 GCA_049608285.1 Mycobacterium sp.
GTCACCATTGCTAGTTCAGCCGACACCCAGGCAAACCGCACGGGCAATCGGGCCGCCGCCGAATCGGTGACAAGCTCGGCCGCGTTCAGCAGGGCTCGCGCGGAGGCAGCAAACCGACCTACGCCTAGCGCGTCGGCGGCCAACCCGATGAGCGCATCGGCGGAAGGGGCAGCGAGGCCATTGGCCAGCGTCAGCGCCTGCCCGTCCAACGACCGGGCTCTGTCATGCCAACCGAGCTGACGCAGAAACGATGCCCGCGTGCCGAGAGCCAACGAAGCTAGTGGCGCATTCGCCGCCGATGGCCCACTCGCCGCCAGCCGCTGGAGCTGCCCCAGGTCGGACTGCGCAGTGCCGTAATGACCCTGCCCACCTGCGGCCACCGCACGCAACCACAGCTCGTGTGGTGTCGCGGCAGGCGGCAGCGGCCAGCACCCCGGGTTGCTACCGAACGCCACGTCCTCCAGGTCGAATGCGGCCGACACCGAGCTTTTGCTCATCGGCTGCGGACGCTACCAAGCCAACAGTTCATTGCGAATGAAGTTCGTTAACAGTTCATTATCGCAGTGTTACCGACATATCAACTACCTCCAGTGCGCCGGCAATACTCGGCCGACACTGGGTAAACCGGTAAGCCAAAACAGCCGCTCACTTGCAGGTCGGCCACCGGTGCCTGCTACCGACTCGTTGCCCTCACATCACAACGATGAACGTGATGTAAATTTTGCACCTTTGGCCTGCAGTTATGCACAGCTCCAGGCTATTGACGTCCATTCCGCCACCCTTCTACTTTATGTGCACGAGTGGTCATCGGCGACTGCACTCGGATCTGTTCCACGACCCACACATCCACTGCGCGAACCGAATAGGCCGACAAAGGGGTTTTCCAGTGCCACAGCCGCAAGAGCTACCGGGGCCGAACGCCGACATCTGGGATTGGCAGATGGCCGGCCTGTGCCGGGGTGTCGATTCATCGATGTTCTTCCACCCTGATGGCGAGCGCGGACGCGCCCGCGCGCATCGCGAGATACGGGCCAAGGAGATGTGCCGCAGCTGCCCCGTGATCACCCAGTGCCGCACCCACGCGTTGGCCGTCGGCGAGCCCTACGGTATCTGGGGCGGTCTCAGCGAGACTGAGCGCGAACTGCTCCTCAAACGGGGCATTCGCCGCAGCGCCTGAGGAGTTTCTCGTCGGCGCGAGTCCGTTCTCAGTAGCGAGCGCCTGGGCCTACATAGCAGAGTGGGTCGTGGCCACCGAAAGCGACGGTGGCTGCAACTTCTGCTACTGAGTGTGCCCACATAGCGACAGCGCCCCCGGCAAGTCTGC
>JBMYXJ010000823.1:0-1236 GCA_049608285.1 Mycobacterium sp.
GTTGCGTCGACGTGGTCTTGGTCTGTGCCTCGGCGACCAACCGCACGACCCGGGCCAGGGTTGAGTCGCCGGCAAGGCGGGTCACCTGAATCTCGATGGCGCCGGCACCGTTGATCGTCCCGGCGAACACCCGCGCGGACGCGTCGATGAGCTCCGGTGAGGTCGCTGCTGCCGCCACGTCAGGGACCGGGCTCTTGTCAACAGGGACGCTTTCGCCGGTGACCGGAGCCTGATTGATACTGCTGGTGCCGGCCACAACGAACCCGTCAGCGGCGAGTCGCATGCTTGGTCGCACGACGACGACATCCCCGACGCGCAGCTCCGCCACCGGCACCTCGACGGTGTCGCCGGTCCCGCCGCGTCGCACCAGGGCGGTCTTCGGAGCTAGTTCGGCCAGCGCCTCGATCGCGCCGCGGGCGCGACCCATGGCGTAACCCTCCAGCGCGTGACCGACACTGAACAAAAAGAGCAGCAGGGCGCCCTCGGCGACTTCACCGAGCGCCGCCGCACCGGCCGCGGACACCAACATCAGGAAGTCGATCTCGAACCGGCCGTGCCGCACACTGAGGGACGCCTCGCGCACCGTGAAGAACGCCCCGAAGAAGAAGGCCAGGGAGTAGGCCACCACCTCGACGGGCCGTGGAGTATAGGCGAAGGTTGCCATCAGCCAGCCTGCGAGGAGAAGCGTCCCAGACAATCCCGCGAAGATGAGTTCGGCTCGCTCCCCCAGGATTCCGCCGTGATCATGTTGAGGCACGCCACGGCTATCGCCTTTGGCGCTGCCAGCATCGGCGATATCGTCGTTGACATCAGGAGCGGCTACCGGCGGGCGGGTCACTTCGCCGGCAATGGCATCGACGAGTTCCTGAGCAGTGACCGTCGCGCGCTCGAATTCCACCTCGACCGAGTCGCTCGTCGCTGCCGCGGCGACGACACCGGGCACGCTCGACAATTGCTCGACCAGCGCTGTGCGTGCGGCATCACCGTCCGGGTCGCTCATCAACCAGCGCAGGTGGCCATAGCGCGTATTAATCGTCGCGGCCGCCTGCCACGCGCGTCGCTGCACGTCGGTAGCCGTCGCGGCATTGGCATCGTAGTGGACGCACAGGCGCGGTTTTAGCGTCTCACCGTCGATGACGTGAGCATTCTCAATGTGCGCGTTGGCGACCAGGTCTTGTGTCAAACGCTCCGCGCACTGCCGGTCACTGCCTGGGAGAAGGTCGGTCAGGTCGAGCG
>JBMYXJ010000824.1:0-1161 GCA_049608285.1 Mycobacterium sp.
CGCGACTACATCCAGGCAAAGCCGAAGATGCGCCCCGCCTCGGGACCGGGAATGCGGCGGGTGTTCGTGGCGACCAACGAGCGACGATCGGCGCACAGCGTCAACCGCGAGATCCGAGCCGTGCGAGCCTGGCTGAACTGGATGAGAGAACGAGGCCTCGTCGATCTAACCAGCGACGCCATCGCGGACGCGCAGAAGCAAACCCGTACCGCTCCGCTGGAGATCACGACGCTAACGCCGCCGCAATGCCGGGGACTGCTGCTGGCGGCGATGCGTCACGACGCCCGGAACCCGAAGCGGTACCCATCGGCTCTGTTCGTTGGGGCGATGCTCGTTCTTGGGCTGCGGCTCGGCGAGGCCGAAGGGCTGCGCTGGGACGATATCGACTTGGACCGCAAGGACAATGCCGGCACGACCGTTGGCGGCGTCTACATCGACAAGGGGAGCAACTACACCAAGCGAACGCGCTGGGTGCTGCTTCACGTCTCGCCCGGCCTTCGGGAAGCCTTCCGGCGTGCGAAGCGGACTGGGCCTTTCGTCTTCGGAGGCAGCTCCCCGATGGCTCGCACAACCTCGGCGGCAGCGCGGAAGCGAATGAAGAAGGCTGTCGCTGATCCCGACTTCGACTGGAAGAAGGTTCGCCGCACTACTGGCAGCCATCTAACAACCGCGCTCAACGGATGGACGCTGATACAGGCCGCCCGCCAGATGGGGCACTCTGCCGAGGTTGCACAGCGGCACTACCTCGAAGCGTTCCACGGCATCCGGGGCGACACGATCGACGAGACGATGGGTATTGCGGACCTGATGGCCAGGATTCCCGTACTACCTGGGGATGACCTGTCGGACTTGGACTAGCTTGCGTAGGCGTCCGCAAAGTATTCGTCAGGGTTGCCGGTCCCGGTGTAGACGATCAGCTCTGCTACGTGAGTCTCGGCCGTCGAGTTCTGGTTGCAGATAACCTGATTGCCGGTGTTGGTGCCGCCGTCCAGACTCCCCCCGTATTGCGTGCCGTTGTAGTGGAATGTCGTGGTAGCCCCATCAAACCGCGCGACCCAGATACCCCAGTCGCCAGTTGATGCTACCGCTAGACCTGTGTCCCTGGCGGTACCAGCTCCAACGCGGATGGTGCCGCCGCCCACGATGATGCGCGGCGACGAC
>JBMYXJ010000825.1:0-1106 GCA_049608285.1 Mycobacterium sp.
AAACCGTAGAGCGTGCCCAGAATTGCTGCTCCGAAACCCCACAATAGAATATGAATTAGGGCCAGGTCCCAGGGCGCTCGGAAGGTGTTGCGCTGGTCGGCAGTTGTGGGTGGCCGTCCCGCAACCGACCAGTCCACCGCGGCAATTAGCGTTCGTTTGACCCAAATAGTGCCGACGGCCATGGAAATCACGATGTATGCGGGGACGACTCCAAAGGTCAGCCACGCGGGCGCACCGGTGAACACGTTGGGCTCTGGGACAGCCACGATCACGATAAGCCAGAACACGGCAACACCGATCAGGTCAGCGAGGGCTACGAACACGACGATGAGGAGCCGTATGCGTCGGTGTCGACTGTGCCGCTCTTCATCAGCCCAGTCCAGCAACCGAGACCCGAACTCGGCTTCTTCGGGAAGCCGACTGGGCTGCCCCGTGATCAGCTCGAGCACCCGGGTCATCCCATCCCGGACCGACCTGCGCTCGGCCATGTCGGCGTTCACCTCAGTTCGTAGTCGATTCGTGAATTACTCAGCGTTTTGTGGCCCCGAAGATCTGCCCGAGTTTGCGGCTGAGGAAATTAGTGGGAGTGGTTGGCCCGGACTCTCGCCGGTCGATGGCCGGGGCGGCTACTCGTGTCGGTGTGCTGCGGCCGCGCAGCGTCACCTCGGCACGCATTTCCCAATGTCGACGCTCGTAATCAGTGGCGGCATTCACCGCCGCTTCCGAGGCGAGCACCCGACCATGTGTGGGTTTGGCTAGGTCGCTGAGCCGTGCGGCTTCGTTGACCGGATCTCCGATCACGGTGTATTCGAAGCGTTCCCGTGCGCCCATGTTGCCGGCCACTGCTGTGCCCGCGGTCACGCCCACCCCGGCTGTGATCTCGGGGACCTCTTCGCGTAGGCGCTGCGAGATGTTGCGCGCCGCGGCGAGCGCGTTGTTCTCGGGTCGGTTCAGTGACATCGGTGCGCCGAACACAGCAAGGGTGGCGTCACCGATGAATTTGTTGAGTGACCCGTAGTGGCGATCGACCTCGTCGACGATAACGGCAAAAAACCGGTTGAGAAGTTCCACCACTTCCATCGGTGGATGGGTGGCGGCGAGTTTCA
>JBMYXJ010000826.1:0-1015 GCA_049608285.1 Mycobacterium sp.
CACGTCGCCGCCGGTGACGGAGACAACGTCCCCGAACCGCGCCCCATCACAGTGAACCTCGAGGTCTACAACAAGGACGGCAGCAGCGATGAGTGAACGAGTAACAGATCCGATGCAGGCGGTCGAGGCGTGGATTGCGAAGTACGAGCAGGTGCGTGCGCGGAATGGTGAGCTCAGCGCGACCGTCGAGAGTCTCCGCGCGAACGGGAAGGAGCTCCAGGCCAAGCTGGCATCGATGCGCGGTAAGCGCGACGCACTCAAGGTGGAGAACGCCCGGTGGCGCGCGGCGTATCAAAAGCTACGCGACGTCATAGGCGAGCCCGATGGGCCGACCGTCCCGGCCGAGCCGAAGGACCCTGACCCGCCGACGGAACCGGAGGGCAAGTATGGCATCACCGATGCGCAGTACACGGCGTGGGCGCATAGCCTCGCGGGGTATGGCGCGGATGCGTTCAAGGAGGCCCGTCCGCCGGGGTGGAAGGACACGCGAGAGCTCTCGCAGCCGACCACGGACCTGTGGCGCAACTGGCGGATTGGCGAGGACGTCTTCCTCTCCGATATGGCCGTCCGCCACTTCAAGGATCAGAAGGTCTTGAGCAACGACGTGGACGCGCACGGCGCCCGATCCACCGCCGCGCTCGTCATGCGCAACGTCGAGCTCCGGGAGTATCAGCCGGGGATCAAGTGGCTTGCACGGCTCTACCACCTTGCGAGTGCTGAGGCTGTCGGCTGTTGGGTTGATGGCAAGCTCGATCACCAGGGCGTCCCGACCTACCTCGAGCACGCGCCGCTGTACGGCAACGTTCACGGGAACTCGCTGCTGCTGCGGAACTTCTCGCGACGTATCGGCGGGAAGGGCATCCGGTACATCGCACATCGACCGAACCATTGGCAGGACTACCCGCCGAATAGTTCAACGTACGACGCGCCGCCGTTGCATCGCGCGGAGGGCAACGTAGCGATCGACTGCGACATGAGCGCGGCTCGAGGGTCGTACTCGGACACAGTGTTCGAT
>JBMYXJ010000827.1:0-951 GCA_049608285.1 Mycobacterium sp.
CGTCCCGCAATATGCCCATGTCCGGGAACGACGCCGTCGTTGTCATATCGGACTGCTCCTGGATGGAATGAGCCGATGTCCGAGCATGCGACACACAATTCTCACGGTAATTGGGCTACAGCCGGAAAGGTGCACGGCACATGAGAGATCGAGGCAAGTCGGCAGCACTGTTGATGGCTGGTTTGGCCGGAGTAGCGGCCGTGACGTTCGTAGCCGCGCCGACTGCAGACGCTCGACCATTCTGCGACGAAGCGGGCGGCACGACGGTCTGCCAAACCAACGGAAGTACGTCGATCAAGGCGACGCCAGGGACAGTCTTCGCCCCTCCGTACTACAGGAATCAAATTCCGTGGCAAACGGGCGGCCGTCGCGCTTACGGCGGTCGTCGATAGCAGTAGCACAGGCAATGACGAGAGCACCGGCACGAAGGTTCTCCAGGGTCATCAGCTTTAGCGCGGCTGCCGCGCCAAAACCACAGGCGTGACCGCGAATAGGCCGAACGTCTCGCTGATAACGTTGTGCGGCAACGAATTCGGCATGTCGTTGTCGTACGCACTCCGATTACGCCGACAAAACAGCACGTAGGGATCAAACCCAACGCCACACCGACGACGGCTGCGCCGAAGCCATAGCCGAAGCCACATTGGTCCGCAGCAGGTCGGTGATCACCAGCCCGGTTCAGGCGCCCCAGGTTTGATACCGCTGAAAACCAGCGTGAACCCGCCAGAATGCCATTCTTTATTGCAGGACAGGCACTTTCGCCTATCTACACTCCGTTTCGCACGACATTTCACGAAAAATCCGGGTTAGTACCCCAAAACACCCACCGGTCAGTACAACACTGCAGGTCAAACGACTATCGACAGCGAAAATCGGCCGGGATGTCCAAACTCAGGCCTGACTTAGGACATCGTGGCCGGATTTCCGGATTGACAATGGCCTGACCTGCGG
>JBMYXJ010000828.1:0-895 GCA_049608285.1 Mycobacterium sp.
GAGCTGACGGTCGGCGATCCTCCGCTGAAAGTTGATGACGATGGGCTTGGCGACACCGACCATCGAGCCGTTCACTGGGTTGAACGTCGGTGGTGCGAAGACCGGCTCACCGAGGTAGGGCATCGGGTTCTGACCAGCCGGCACACCCGCGGGGAACGGCTCCCGCGCCGGACCCGGGAATGCACCGGCCGATGGCGGCGCAAACGGAATGGGCACCATCGCTGGGGGCAGCGGGAGTGGCTCGCCAGCTCCAGGGGACCCAGGTGCCAGCGGTTCGGCCGAGACCGAGCCTGGGGTCAGGAGCCCGATAGCGGCCAAACCGGCCACCATCATTGCACTGACCCGTTTACTCGACGGGCGCCGCATCGGTCTCGCCTCCCTCCGCCTCGGCGACCACTTGGCGCGGACACCATACAGTTTACTAAACGTACGTACCCAAATAGTACGCAATCGGCGCGTTGGGCACCGGCGCTTGCGGGTAGAAGCGTTGGGGAAGCTACGCCGACACCCGTGGGGAATGGCGTACTGCCCGTGGTCGTGAGATTTTGACGGTCTTGCGGCGTCAACGCTTCACCAAATGCCGCGGACTCGTTCGGATACGCCACCTTGGCTGGGATCGCCGGGGGCCGCTTGCAGATGCGGTCCCACCACCTGCCACGCGCCCAGGTTAGGTGCGGCACTTCGGCAACGAACCGACATTGGCGGTGTGTTGAGTTGATAGGCTCCGACGATGCGCGTAGTCGTGCTCGGGGCGGGATTCGCAGGGCTGGAGCTTTCAGCGCGGTTGTCAGAAAAATTTGGAGATCGGGTCGATGTCCTTCTGATCGACCGATCCGAAGCGTTCGTTTTTGGATTTTCCAAACTGGACGTAATGTTCGGACGGGCAGACAAAGAC
>JBMYXJ010000829.1:0-845 GCA_049608285.1 Mycobacterium sp.
TCAACGCCGAGGCGCCATCGGCCAGGGCCAGCCAGCTTCCCTTCGGTGAGCCGCTCGCCGAGACGGTCGATTCGACCCAGCGTGTGTCGAAAATCTTCTGCGACAACGGCAATGGGACCGTGCCGCGCTGGATGCACTTGAGGTGCACGCCGTCGACCACCGCCAGCACGATGCCGGCCTCATCGGCCAGGGTGACCCTTCCCATCGCGTCACCGCTGTCCTCGGCGACGCTCACCAACTCGGCGCGGCACCGGGCCCGCCGGCCGATCTCGCCGAACACCCGGATGGACGTGAAACCGACAGGCAGGAACGTGATGTCGGTGGCATTGGAGAGGACCTCGTCGCTCATCGCCGCGGCCAGACCCTGTAGCGCTGCGTCCAGCATCACGGGGTGCAGCGTGAGTCCTCGGTGCGGCGTGGCCTCCTCAGGCAACACGATCTCGGTATCCGCGGCACCGCTGCTGCGCACGATACGGGTCAGCGCAGCGAACGCGGGGGCGTGATGGGCCCCGGTACGGCGCAATGCGGTGTAGAAGTCTGCAGGTGAGACCGGGGTGCCGTCGGCCGCCGACTCGGCCAGCCTGGCCTGGGCAACCGGTTCGGCCGTCCGGACGGTAGCTGAAGCGTGCCGCGTCCACGTGCCCGAGTCGGAGCGCGAATGGATCTCGACCAGGAACTCCCCGGTGCTCTCCTGGTGGGTCAGCTGCGTAGTCAGCTTGGTGTGGTCGTCGAGCGGGAGCATCTGCTCGACCTCGACTTCGACCTCGATCTCGGTAGCAGGGCGGTCGAGGGCCTCCTGTCCCGCGGCCAACGCGATTTCGGCGAATCCGGCGCCCGGCATGACA
>JBMYXJ010000830.1:0-556 GCA_049608285.1 Mycobacterium sp.
CTCAAAGCAATTAACCATCCGGACTGGGTCCAGGCAATGGCAACAGTAATCAAGCGCCAGAAGTTTTTTAGATGGCACGACGCCGGCGATGTACAGAGCAGCGAGCATATGCAAAAAATTTTAGAAGTATGCAGGTTAACACCAGACACGAAGCACTGGCTGCCAACGCAAGAGCGGCAGTTCCTGCCGGACCCTGAACAGGTGCCAGCTAACCTGGTGATCCGGTTGTCTAGATCTAAGATAGACGGACCTGTGCCAGCTGCCTGGTCTCATGACTCAGGCGTCACGACTGGCGAAGCTCGAACCTGTCCAGCCCCGGACCAGGGCGGCAAGTGTGGCAGCTGTCGACAATGCTGGAATCCTGAAGTTAAATCTGTTATATACGGGAAACATTGACATGTGGAGACACCCAAAATATTATAAAGAATTACGCAAGCGTAATAAATCGGATCAGGCCATTAGTCATGCTAACTCAACGCGTGGGCCTAGCGACGTACGTCCTGATCCGGGCCTTAAAGTTTCAAGCTCCAAGCGTCAAGCCTCAAGCGTCAAGCTT
>JBMYXJ010000830.1:566-797 GCA_049608285.1 Mycobacterium sp.
GTGCGCCCTGGTCCGGGCCAAATAAAAAAAGCCACAAGCCCTAAGTCACAAGCATCAAGCAACAAGCATAAGTCACAAGCTACAAGCAACAAGCCACAAGCTACTGAAGATTAGATAGATATAAGCCACAAGCTACAAGCTCCGAGTCACAAGCAGCAGGCATCTTGTATCCTTCCTGTACTAGATCCAAGATACAGGCACCTGGAAACAATTTGCAAGAGCCCTGACTGG
>JBMYXJ010000831.1:0-739 GCA_049608285.1 Mycobacterium sp.
CAGATCGCCCACCTCGCCCCCTGCGACCCCGCTGTGCGGTGGCTTGCCGACCGCACCGACATGCAACAGTCGTGGGACGACTGCCCGCGCGGTGACTGGCTGCTGTGGCTGCTCGCCGAGTGCGGCGCTGACCATGCCACCATCGTGCTCGCTGCCTGCGACTGTGCCCGTCTGGCACTGGTCCATGTGCCAGAGGGTGAGGACCGCCCACGGCTGGCCATCGAGGCTGCCGAGGGATGGGCACGGGGTGACGGGACCACGCTGGAGCAGGTGAAGCGGGCCGCCCGCGCCGCCCGCGCCGCCTATGCCGCCGCCAATGCCGCCGCCTATCCCGCCGTCTTTGCCGCCTATTCCGCCGATGCCGATGCCGCCTATTCCGCCGCCGATGCCGCCTATGCCGCCGCCTATGCCACCGACGCCGCCTATGCCGCCGACGCCGCCGCCCACGCGGAACTCGCACGCCTGGTACGCGCTCGCTTTCCCTATCCGCCCACCATCGAGGCCACCCCATGACTGTGCGCCCTGATCGTGTGGCTCGGAGGTGCAGCGTGATGACCATCAACAAGCGTATCGCCCATCTGCGTCCGTGCGAGGGGGCCGTGCTTTGGCTTGGGCGGCGGCGCAATATGCAGAAGGCGTGGGACGAGTGCCCTCGCGGCGAGTGGATGTTGTGGCTGCTTGAGCGGACTGGCGCAGACCGTAAGCAGACTGTACTCGCAGCCTGCGACTGCGCACGCAC
>JBMYXJ010000832.1:0-727 GCA_049608285.1 Mycobacterium sp.
CCGAGGAAGTTGGCGATCGGCCACCAGTAGCGTTTCAGCGGGGGATAGGACCCCGTCACCACGCGGTGAGCCGTCGTGTCTGAAACCCTCAAGTGCTCGGCCAACCGACGCTGAGCGCCGTGACTCTTGCGCTTCGCCCACTCGGAATTGAACTTCCTCTGCGACCATCGGCGGTTCCCGTTGTTGCTCATGCCGAGACGTTACGACCCTCTGCCGAAGCCCGCAAGGGGAAAGTTCCAGAAAGATTGCAAGGTGCACTTGATCCGCCCCGCTTGCGGGGTTACGCTTCGTTGGCACTAACCAAGGAGTGAGGACATGAGTGAGGCAAAGGCAGGGCTGTTCGCGAAGATCGCGGGGGCGCTGTGAGTGGGCTGGGCTGCCAAGTGCGTCAACCCGACTTTTCACCGCCAAGGAGGTCGCGATGAGAGACCAACACCCACTAGACAGAGGAATGGACAGCCTGTGGGCGTCGGCTCTGCGAGCTGAGATTGAGGCTGCGACCATCACGGAGAGCACGCCGTCCGATCAACTGGCCGAGCTCCACGACCGAAGCGCGGTGATTTGCGCCAGCCTGATGTACTTCGTCAGTACAGCGATCTGCGCCAACGCCGAGGCTTCGGCCAGGCTTGGCGTCCCTCGTGAGGGGGTGGTCCGGGGCTACCTTGACGCGCTGCGCGTTGCTGCTCTTGAGTATGCCGAGCTCCCTACCGGCGAGGCCACCTCATGA
>JBMYXJ010000833.1:0-725 GCA_049608285.1 Mycobacterium sp.
TAGTGCGGCTGGCCTTCGTCGTGTCCACGGTAGTCGCGCTCGCGGCCGTCGACCTCGGAGCTGGGTTCGCTTGGAATCTCCTGCAGCCCTCACCAGCCTATGTCGATCCACGTCCGTCCCTCGCCGCGCACGAGAGCGACGCATGGGCTGCCGAGCACTACGCCGCAATACGGACCACCCCGACCGATTATGCGCCCTTCTTAGGATTTCTCCGCCAAGACATCCACCACGACCAATTGAACGTCGTGCACGGTATGCGACGCAGTTACGAGCCAACGACAGCGCCAGCCAGAAACGAGCCGGTTGTGTACTACTTCGGTGGCTCGACGATGTTTGGTACCAGCCAGCGCGACCTGTATACAATACCGTCCTACATTTCCCGCCTCGCCGAGGCTGATGGATACCCGATCGAGGTCTGCAATTACGGCCGTGGGGGGTACCAGAGCCCTCAGGAAGTGACGCTGCTGCAGCAGCTTCTTGCCGCGGGACATCGCCCAGATGCCGTCGTGTTCTACGACGGCCACAACGACGTCTACCAGCAGGCCCGGGTGATCAACACCGAACCGTCGCACTCGCAGGCGAGCAGGCTGCAAGCAATGGTCGAAGACCAGCGCGCGTCCTCACGGGCGGGACTCCCGGGGATTTGGGCGGACGCGAAGAAGGTCGCCGGTGTGCTCAAGCGCAGAAGTGCCACCTTGCGGCTTGCGCGGAATCTCAAGCAACGC
>JBMYXJ010000834.1:0-692 GCA_049608285.1 Mycobacterium sp.
CCTTCGGGCTGGTCAAGCTGGTGAAGTGGATCGAGGACGGGAAGCCGTTGTTGCTGAATGGAGCCATTGTCGATGACGGTGTCACCTGACCCATGGTCGTAGCGCTTCCGTCGGATGCGCAAACCGATGCCGATGACTGTTCCGACTGGCTCGAGGACGCATGGTCCGAGCTGGGTTTCTCTTGCTTCGATTGCTCTCCACAAGGCGAAGGGCTTGGCTACTACGCCGACTGCCTTCCTGCCCTCGGCCGCGAAGGCGTCCTCTCCGTCGTGCGCGAGATCCTCGCGGAGAGGGGGGCGATGTGAGCCGAGACGACAACCTCCCCGACAACATGCGTGGCTGCGAGGCGCGTGCAGAAGACCAGGCCGACGAGATGCTCACGCAACTCCCGCCTGGCGCAGCGTTTCGCTGCCTTGGCTGCAAGAAGGCGTTCGACTACGAGCCGATCCCGAGCAGCTCAAACCCGTACGACATGGGCTCCTGCTACGACTGCCTGAGCCCCGAGACGCAGGCGGCTTACGACAAGTTCGAGGAGTCGATGAAGGGATCCGACGCATGACCGCCAAGACCCGCCGCCCGCAGACCCTCCAACTATCCACCAGTTCCCGCCGAGGCACGTTCCGCCTGTGCAACCGAAAGCACAAGCTCGCGTACATCGACGGATACAAGGTCGTCACCATCTCCAAGGCCCT
>JBMYXJ010000835.1:0-668 GCA_049608285.1 Mycobacterium sp.
TCTCAGCCAGGAGTCGCACGACGTGCCACCACAACCCGCTTCGTGCGCCAGCCAAGCCTTCACGACGGCCCGCCACGGAGAGGTCTTGGCAGGGCCAGCCTGCGGTGATGATTCCTCGTTCGGGAACAAATCCAACTGTTCTAAGGTCATCGCCGGTCACTTTCGTCACGTCTGTGAATTGGTGGGCGTGCGGGAAGTGGCGGTGGCTGATCTTCGCTGCGGCGTCATCGATTTCGACTGTTGCCACGGTTTCGGCCCCGGCGCGTTCAAAGGCGAGGGGGAACCCACCGATACCGTCGAACAAGGACACAAGCGTGAGGGTCATCGTGACCTCCACAGCGCCAGTAACGCGCCAGGATTGGGCGCGCTGGGTTTTCAGTGACCGAATCTCGGCGGCCTGGGCTTTGCAGACGGCGTCAAGTTCCCGCACCCGCGTTTCGGCCATGCAGCCCGACCCGAAATGCACACCCAGCCAACGGTTCAACGCGGCGTAGGCTTCAATGCCGTCGAACGAGTCGAGTTCAAACTCGGCGCCGCACGGGCAGTCGTAAAACCCGACCGCCTGCGCGATCGACTCACCGATGGTGGCGAGTTCGTCGGCGTGCCCGCAGGATTCACCCGGGTTGCCGGTCAGTTGGCAGCGGGACCGGTACGTGGGGGCGGTCATG
>JBMYXJ010000836.1:0-667 GCA_049608285.1 Mycobacterium sp.
CGCCAGGTCGAACTGCTGCGTACGGCGATAGAGGAGACCCAGCGCGTAGTGCGCTGCAATCTCGTCGTGCATGTCGTACGTGCCCGGGGCGTAGTTCGTGACCTTCTGCTTGAACCAGAGGATCGCCCTGGTGGTCGCGTTCTCAAGGACCGTGTCGTCGATGGCAACAGCAGCCGAGTCACGGAAGTTGGTGAGCTGCATGAGGTCGTTCGTCTCGAACATCGCCTTCATGTATGTGCCCAGGTCAGAGGCGTCGCTCATCAGGCACCCCCTGTGGAACGACCCCAGCTACCGCCGTTTCGGGCAGCCGCGATGATGTTGTTGATCCTCTCGTTCTCCGAGGTCTCTTCGGCGATGTCGTCGATCGCTCGCGCCAGCCGCTTTCGAGGATTGTCGTCATCAGGCGCGGCGCTATGCGCTGCCGGTGCGGGCCTTGTTCGTCGCGCCGATGCCCAGCAGGGCCGCGAGAGCCGTTCCGCCGTACGGCACGAAATCCAGAATCGCGCCGCCGATGTCCTGCGTGCGTTCGTTCGCCGCATCGACCGCAGCGCCGGCTTGGTACACACGCTCAGCCGCGCGGCTCGCCTTGCCCTGCGCGTTTCGGTTCGCCGCCTCGATCTCGTGCAGATCCACGATCGAGCCGCCCAGCGAAGAGTACTTGAAGCGG
>JBMYXJ010000837.1:0-663 GCA_049608285.1 Mycobacterium sp.
CCGTACTCATCCACGAAGGCTCCACGCTCATCGTCGTCGCCAATGCGCTTCGGCTGCTTGGACTACCGATGCCAACAGTGAGTCCCGAAGCGCCGCGCCTTGCTACGAGTGCGGCTATCACGCGGTGACGAGCCTTGCAAACGTATTCGCACACGTCGAGGCCGAGTAGTACTCGTGAATACGACCGGGTGCACCCCCACCATCACCGACATGCCCCAGGCCTAGAGACGTTCGGCCAAACCTGGCCGCCAAGGCCCTCCGACAGGTCGAAGACACTATCTCTGTTGCGCACTGACATCAGCGCTGGCTCGGTGGGCCAGGCGCGCGGCGATGCCGTCGCTCCAGCTTCAACGGTTGCGGTGCGACTCTAGGACCGGACTCCCTCCGTCGTCTAGTTCGTTAGATCCGACAGCTTCCCAGCGGCTTCGAACCGTCAGACGAATGGCCCTCGCGGCGGCGAAGTCGCTCACACCTGCCAGTCATGGGCACCGTCGTTCTGGTGGTAGATCCCGACGGAGTTCTTGACGACGACCGGGTCACCGCTGCCAAAGTTATCGTAGAACCACTGCGCATCGGCAGGACTCAGATTGGGGCAACCGTGGCTGACATTGCGCTTGCCCTGATCGGCCACAGACCATGGGGCACCGTGAACGAAGATGCCCC
>JBMYXJ010000838.1:0-662 GCA_049608285.1 Mycobacterium sp.
CGTGAACTGTTGGAGCGAGGGCGACGGGCTGGCCGAAAGGTGGTGGTGGTTCAGCCCAGGCTGGGCTTGCCCTGTCACGCTGTCCCCGGCAGGGACTCTCCGGCGAGCAACCCGCCGTCAGCCACGAATTCGGAACCGGTGATGAAGCCAGCCTCGTCGGAGGCCAGGAACAGCACAAGGTTGGCGATGTCCTCTGGCTCCCCGGTCCGGCCGAGGGGCACCCGGCGCTTGCTGTAACCGTCGAGAAGCTCACGTAACTCCGGATGGCCATCCGGGTTGCCGAGGCGGGTGTGAACGAAGCCGGGGTGCACCGAGTTCACCCGGATTCCGATCGGCGCAAGCTCGAGGGCGGCAACCCGGGTCATGCCGCGCACCGCGAACTTGCTTGCGACGTAGGAGAAGACCAGGTTCATCCCGATCATTCCGTCGATCGAGGAGATATTGACGATCGATCCCGCCCCGGATTTCTCCATGGCCGGAGTCGCCGCCTTCATGCCCAGGAACACCCCAGTCTGATTGACGTCGATCACCTTCTGGTAGTCCTCAAGCGAGAGATCGCGCATTGGTGACGGGATGACGATGCCCGCGTTGTTGACCAAGACATCGAGCCGACCAAAGGCCGAGAGTGTCTCGGCGACAGCGGATTCCCACTGCTGGGGCTG
>JBMYXJ010000839.1:0-656 GCA_049608285.1 Mycobacterium sp.
ATGCCGACCTCAAGCAGCAGATGTCGAACCTGCCGCGGTTGGTTGCCCACGAGTCCTATCCAGGCCATCACACCGAACACTGCCGGAAGGAAGCTGGACTCGTTGCGGGTAAGGGCCAGGCCGAGCAGACAATTTTCCTGGTCAACACCCCGCAATGCTTGATGGCCGAGGGGTTGGCGGATCTCGCGCTTTATGCCGCGGTCGGCCCGCGGTGGGGTGCCTGGGCTGCCGATATCTACGCCGATCTGGGCCTGCGTTTCGACGGTGAGCGGGCAGAGATGGTCTCGGAAGCAATGGCGGCGTTGGCTGACGTCCGCCAGGATGCGGCGCTGATGCTGCATGACGAGCACCGCAGCGTCGACGATGTCGCCGATTTCCTCAAGCGATGGCTGCTGATCAACGACGATCGTGCTGGTCAGGCGCTGCGCTTCTTGTCGTCGCCGCTGTGGCGTGCCTATACGAGCACCTATGTTGAGGGGTATCGCCTGCTGCGGGGATGGCTAGATGCGCGACCGGTCGGGGTCAGCTTGTCTGAGCGCTTCACCACCCTGCTCGACGAGCCACTGATCCCGTCGTCGTTGCGGGCTGGATCGTCGCCCGACTGTTCTTGACTGTCGGGCTCCTCAGCGCGGCTCCTCCGTCGCCGCTCGATCGTC
>JBMYXJ010000840.1:0-623 GCA_049608285.1 Mycobacterium sp.
GCGAAAGCTTCGCGGCGGGGCTCGATTCCACCTTGCCCATGAGCCAAGAATCGTTCTCGACGTGGTCGAGAGCTTCGATCAAATCCGGCACGGTGTGACCGTTCTCGAGCGCATTGCGGATTGCCTTGCGGCCGGAAGCGGTCAGCGTGGTCTTTCTGGGCACTTTGAGCCCGAGGATGTCGTACCACCGGAGCTTCCGCGACAGGTAGTGCTCGAAGACTTCGGCGATCGCTTCCGTAGCCTTGGCCTTAGCTGGAGATATATCTGCCTTCTCTTTTTCCAACTCAGACTCCAACTCAGACTCCTGTTCAGACTCAGACTCAGACTCAGACTCAGACTCCTGCTTCGGTAGGGCTTCTAAATCTACTTCGCAAGGGCTTGCCAAGGGCTTGCGAAGCCCTTGTAATACGTCCTTCCATCCCTCTCTGTAGCGCTTAAAGAATGCTTCAGTGAGCGGCGATCTATGAAGAGAATCGAGGATCTTAGGCGCCGTCCTTGACAGGCTTCTGACCCTCAAATCTTTCATGTTTGGCTCGTCTCCCCATTCATGTCTGGCGAGCTCTCGCACCCAAACAGCGCGGTGCTTCTGGTCGTAGACGCAGAAGCCAGCGCGCTCCAGACGG
>JBMYXJ010000841.1:0-611 GCA_049608285.1 Mycobacterium sp.
TCCTTATGAAACAAAGGTAGTTTCAGCACATAGAACGCCTCACTTACTTGCTGAATATGCTGAAAGTGCCAAAGCTCGTGGCATTCAAGTGATTATTGGTGGCGCTGGTGGCGCTGCGGGTTCAGGTGGTGACGGCGCGGCCGGCGGTATCGGCTACAGCGGCGCGGCCGGCACCGGTGAGAACGGCAGCGACGGCGGCGGCGGCGGCGCGGGGGGCAGCGGTGGTACCGGTGGCACCGGTGGCGCGAAGGGCGGCACCGGTGGTACGGCCGGTGCGGACGCGGTCGGCGGTAACGGTGGTGCCGGCGGTGTGGCCGGTGCCGGCGGTGACGGCGGCAATGGTGTGGCAGGCACCTCGAGCACCCAGGCGGGTGTGGCCGGGCAGGCCGGTGGCGCCGGCGGTAACGCCGGGTCCGGCGGAGACGGCGGCGCCGGGGGTGCCGCCGGTGTCGGTGGCGGCACGGCCGGTGCCGGTACCAATGGTGCCGGCGGTGACGGCGGTGTGGCCGGTAACGGTGGTGTCGGGGCCGCCGGCGGTGCGGGTTATACCGGTGTCAACGGCAGCGGCGCCGGTGCATCCGGTCAGGCCGGCACCGATGGCGGTGCCGGTG
>JBMYXJ010000842.1:0-604 GCA_049608285.1 Mycobacterium sp.
CTCTCCCTTAACCAAGTAAAACTTTATGAGGGGAAGGATATCAAGGAGCTTGATGCTTGCGGCTTGAAGCTTGAACCTTGCAGCTTGGGCCTTAGCGCTTGCTGCTTGAAGCTTGAGTCTCTGTAGCTTGAGCCTCTTCAGCTTGTTGCTTGTGGCTTGAGCCTGAGCCTTGTTGCTTGAGGCCCGGACCAGGTGCACGCTCCACTTTCGCCGTCGCGTTCGCTCCGCTAATGACCTGATCCGATTTATTACGCTTGCGTAATTCTTTATAATATTTTGGGTGATGCCACATATCAATGTTTCCAATAACTAATATTTTGGATATCTTTATTCCAACATGCTCGACAGTCTTTGCATTCATTATTTTGTGTAGGAGCTGGACAGACCCTGGAAGAGAGACCAAACCAGGGCTTGTCCGAGCTGATGACTGTTGACACATTGGGCCAGCTTTTAATTGGCTCCTGGTCAACCATGGGAACAGAAAAACGTATACAAAGATTGTCCGGGCATTCAGGCAGGAAGGCCTTCACCCATGACTCACGCGTTGGCATCCAGTGTTTAGTGTCCGGCGTTAACTTTGCAACAGCAAAAATTTTGAGTAGGT
>JBMYXJ010000843.1:0-577 GCA_049608285.1 Mycobacterium sp.
CGACACCCTCAATAAGCTGGCTACTTCGCTGAGTGGCCTGACGGACCGCATTCCCCGGCGGCGCCGCTCGGCGCGGCGGGCTGTGTCCTCGGGCCGCATCGAGGACGTCGATGCCCCCGATTTCGTCGAGGAATGAGCCGATAGGCTGTTGCGGCTCCACGCCTCCTTAGCTCAGTGGTAGAGCACTCGCCTTGTAAGCGAGCGGTCATCGGTTCAATCCCGATAGGGGGCTCCACAGGGAACGGCTTCTAGCTGCTATCAGCCGTTCGTCCTTGATCAAGCTTTCCTTCGATGGTCAGCTCGCGGCCACGACCGTGTCACCAACAGTGCAAAAACTCACCAGCTTGAAAGCGGCTCGACTATTGGGATGGCGAGACTTTGGATGCGCCCGTCGGCGACAATGCGCGTGCGATAATGGCCCTGGCCAGCCCAGGCATCCCGGACGCCGATCGAAGGAGGAACCAGCGATGGTCAAGCCCGACAACCTGACCGCAGCATGCTCGGTCGTTGTCGACCTACCGGTGGAGCAGTTCGACCTTGCGGATTGGATTGTCAACTTTTCCAACGACGAGTATGT
>JBMYXJ010000844.1:0-567 GCA_049608285.1 Mycobacterium sp.
TAACGCCGGTAACGGCGGCAACGGCGGCACCGGCGGCGCAGCCGGGGCTGGTGGCGGCGCAGCCGTGGCGGGCACTGACGGCGACGGCGGCAACGGCGGCAAGGGTGGTCTGGCCGGCAACGGCGCCGACGGCGGTGACGGTTACAACGGTCTGGACGCCACCAACCTCAACGTCGCCCAGGCCGGCACCGACGGCGGTGCCGGCGGGTCCGGCGGAGCCGGCGGCAACGGCGGTGCGGCCGGCACCAAGGGCGGCGCGACCGGAACGGACGGCACCCAGGGTGTCGGCGGCAACGGCGGCGATGCCGGCAACGGCGGCCTAGGCGGCAACGGCGGCAACGGCGAGAGCAACGTTTCTGTCGCCCCTGCCAATAGGCCCGGCGGTAACGCCGGCAACGGCGGTGACGCCGGGGTGGAAGGCCAGGGCGGCACCGGTCTGACCAACGGGACCGATGGTGCATTCGGCGACGGCGGCAACGGCGGCAACGGCGGCAACGGCGGCGACATCGGAGGTCCCTCCGACGGGGGCAACGGCGGCAACGGCGGGGCCGGCGGGTCGGCCACCGG
>JBMYXJ010000845.1:0-565 GCA_049608285.1 Mycobacterium sp.
TCGGTGTCGACACGGTCGGGTCCACGATCTTCGGCCAACCGGCGGGCACCCGGTTGATGCGCGGCTTGGGGTCCAGTATTTATCCGGGCAACGTGGATTACGACGCCTTCGACGAAGTGCACTGGGTCGCACCCGCCGAGGCGGTGTGGGCGTGTCGAACGCTGGCCGGTTCCCACCACGCCAGTGGTGGGTGGAGTGTGGGCGCGGTAGCCCTGGTGGCCGGGTGGGTAGCGCGCCAGCACACCGCAGGTACGACGATCGCCGCAGTATTCCCCGACGGCCCACAACGCTACTTCGACACCATCTACAACGACGACTACTGCCGCGCCCACGGGCTGCTCGGCATCCAAGCGCCGACTCAGCCGGCGGTCATCGACGACCCCGCACACCACGTGCTCACCTCGTGGACACGTTGTCGCAATGTGCCCGACCCGCTAACGATCACCCGCAGATGTTCGTAATCAACGGATTTCGCAGGCCCAAACTGGCCAAGCCCGAATGTAGAGGATCAACCTACTACAGTCCGAAAGGTCCACAGAAGATGAGAGATCAAGGAAAGTCAGTA
>JBMYXJ010000846.1:0-543 GCA_049608285.1 Mycobacterium sp.
TCCTGCTTCGTCGCGAACGGGCCAACACGATCAGGACCGCCGTCGCTGCGGTAGTCGAACTCGATCACCCACTGATCGTTCACTGGTCGGCCTCCCCAGTGTGGTGCGGCTGCATCTTGCAGAGTTCTTCGTAATAAGCCTCGACTTGCGACTTCCCTGTCATGCGGGAGACGCGGTAGGCGTTAGCCCAACATTCCTCACAGGCGCTCACTGGTCGGCCTCCGCAGCGGCAGCCAGGAGTGCGGCGGCGAGGGCGCGTGCCTCGTCGGATGACAAACGGTGGTCCTCAAGCTCGCACCGAACGCGGCCCGAACCGACAACGGCAGTCACATCCCCATCAAGCCACCACGCATTCTTCAGCACCGTGACTTCACGCGGTTCCGGCCTCTCCACCACCGCGTACCGCTCACGCAATGCGGCAAGGAGGGCTTCGCCGATGTCAGACAGGTCATCTTCGTCGTAGCCGATGTGGCCGCAGATCGTACAGCCGTCATACAGCCCGAAGTCCTTCAGCACCACTATGGCGGTGTCGATGATGTCCTG
>JBMYXJ010000847.1:0-541 GCA_049608285.1 Mycobacterium sp.
GCCGTCGCCACCATCTGTGCCCGGCAGAACACCAGCAGCACCGTCGTCGCCGCTCGCGCCGGCAGCACCATCACCGCCATTGCCGCCATCGCCGGATACCGACAACAATCCGGTGCCGCCGCCCTCACCGCCGTTGCCGCCAGCGTTGCCGGCAAGAATGGCCGCACCACCAGCCCCACCATTGCCGCCGTTGCCGATAAACAGCCCGCCGGTTCCGCCGTTGCCGCCGTTGGCGCCAGGGATGCCGTCGCCACCGTTGCCGCCGTTGCCGAACCAGCCCGCGGACCCGCCGTTGCCGCCGTTGAAGCCATCGCCGCCATTGCCGAACAACCCGCCGTTGCCGCCGGCGCATGCCGTCGTACCCAGGCACGTTGCGGCGTCGTAGCTGAAACCGTTGCCCCACAAGAACCCGCCATTGGGATTCTCAGCGGTGCCATCGCCGAAGAGTTTGAACGTATCTGTGGCGCTGGCGCTGGCGCCCAACTCGCGGCGGGCCACCGCAGCCGCCCCCCACATGAACGGCGACGCCGCCGGAGTTGCG
>JBMYXJ010000848.1:0-521 GCA_049608285.1 Mycobacterium sp.
ACCTTCGGCGACCGATTCCCGGCAGCCGAAACCTACTGATGAAAACCGCCGGAAACACCGTTGACGAGATAGTCCCGCCTGCGCGGCTCAGCCCTGTGAGCTGGACCCGTGTTCTTGGACAGTGGGTTAAGTGGCTCTTCCGGAAATGGAGTGCAGGTGAGGGTGAGGTGATTCCGGTGAGCGGGTCGTGTCGGTGAGTTGAGATGGGCCCCGGTCGGCAGATGATGCAGGTTCCTACACCGTTGCCGTCCACCTTCCGGGGAGCCCTGTGCCTAACCCTACGTCGCCTGCCGCTGCTGTTGTTGCCGACACGATTGTGCGGACTGTCGAGTTGGGGGTGACGATCACCGACGCCGCCCTCGACGGTGAGGCCACCGTGGTGTTCTGCAACTTGCTCGACGACGGCCAGCGCCAGTGTCCGGGTTGCGGCGTCCAGGGCGTCTACCGCGACACCGTGATCCGCACGGTCACTGATGTTCCGGTGGTCGGGCATCCGTTGCGGCTGCGAGTGCGAGTGCCGC
>JBMYXJ010000849.1:0-518 GCA_049608285.1 Mycobacterium sp.
GTCCGGTGTGGCCGCGGCCATCCGATCGAGCCCCGGGCCGGGGAGCGCCGACGCCCGGGTACCGAACCACACGGCGCCTCCCAGGTTCGCTGCTCGGTCGGCCTGCCGCGCCCTCCCCGCGATCAGGCGGTGATGCCCTGGGGGGATGATGCCGCGGCGGCCGGACGCCGGTGCGGCTCAGCTGTTGCCGAAGTCTGGCTCGGCGTCTCCGCTGTAGACGCCGAGGAGGTCGCGGGCCGACACGATGCCCACGAGAGCACCGTCGCGGTCGACCAGGATGTGGCGAATGTAGCGATCCATCATCCGGATGGCCACGTCGTCGACGGTCGCGTCGGCGGCGCACCAGGCCAGGTTGGTGGCCGCCACTTCCAGCGCCGGTACGGATCCGGGCTCCCTGCCCTCAGCCACCACTCGCACCACGTCACGCTCGCTGACCACTGCGGTCGGCCGTGGGCTCTCACCGACCACCACGGCCCCGACCTGATGGTCGATGATGGCCCGTGCCACGTCGGCCACCG